>NZ_MBEM01000073.1:0-11976 GCF_001954045.1 Mycobacterium sp. SP-6446
CGCCATGCCACCCGCGGCGAAGCTGCCACAGTCGCGGTGCGGGATTCCATAGATCGCCAGCACCGGTATCGCGCCGGCGGCCGCCGCGTCACTGGTGTACTTGCCGACCGTCCCCGCGGACGGGCCCGGGACGATCCAGTACGCCTGCGGCGTGTTGGCGATGGCGGTCAACTCGGGACTCGGTGGGTCGGCATGCTGCGCGGCACGCATGGCCGCCGAGCCTGGATTGACGTAGAAGGGCATGCCGGCCAACGGATTGGCGTCATCAGCCAAGCGCACCGCCAGGGCGGGGCCGACGTGCACCGGGCTGGCTAGAAAACCGGCAACGGCCGCAATCGTCAGGAAGGGGGCGATCCACCGCGCGGCTGCAGCAGCAGCTGAGAACGTCACCCCAGGAAAATAGTGCATCTGAGCTTCTGTGCCGCCAGCGGGCTAAGTTACCCGTATGCGCCCTGTCCGCCTGTTTGGTGTAGTCCTGACGATCCTCACGGCGGGGCTGCTGCTGGCCGCTCCTGCTCAAGCCCAACCGCCGTCCAAGCTCACCGAGCACGTCACCGACAACACGGGGGCGTTGACGGACTCCAGTCGTCCGGCGGTCAGCTCGGCAATCGACCGGCTCTACCGCGATAAGCACCTCCAACTGTGGGTGGTCTACGTCGACAACTTCTCCAGGTTCAAGCCCGAAAACTGGGCCGACCGAACCCGCAGTGCCAGCGAGATGGGCGACCACGACGCCCTGCTGGCCGTGGCCACCAACTCCAAGGCGTACTGGTTAAGCGTGCCGCCGACGATGCAGGGCATCACAACCGACGAGTTAAACAGCCTGCGTAGCAACCAAATTGAACCAAGAGTGAACGCCAAAGACTGGGGCGGCGCTGCGGTCGCTGCGGCTGACGGGTTGAACAAATCGGCAAGCTCGTCACACCGGATCTGGCCGCTGATCGCGATGGGCGTGGCCGTGATCGTGCTCGTCGTCGTCATCGTGGTGCTTCTCTTGCTCTACCAACGCCACCGCCGACGGGCCCGCCGCGTCGACTCCCGCGATGTGCCCATTGAAGGGAGCGGTCAGCAGCAAGCGTTGTCCACCGCGGACGCCCGACTGCGCCAAATCTCCGACTACGTCGGCAGGCATCACGACAGCATCGGCGCCGAGGCGAAGGCCCGCTGCGAAGAGGCGAGACGGTATTTGGCGGCGGCGCACGGCAAAGAAGCAAGCGACGAAGCAATTGCCTACGCCAATCGCGCATCGACGCTGGCCGCTCAGGCGCAATCCCTCGCCAACGCCGACGTGCAGGCGGCGCACCGCACGCCGCGGCGGCGAGGCACCACCTCCACGCGCTGATCCCCTTTTGCCTTCCTTTTAACGCGGACCTCCTGACTAGCGCTCATCCGACCGATAAATTGTCTTCGTGAGCAGCGACCGGCGGCCCCCGCGTTCGCCTGGCAGGGCAGGCGCGAGCCGATGAGCCGCCCGGACGAGCTGGCCGCGGCGCTCGACCAGATGGAGCGACTGGTGCGCGCCATCGTGGAGATCGGTTCCGATCTGGACCTGAATGTGACGTTGCAGCGAATCGTCAACGCGGCGATGGAGCTGACCGGCGCCCGATATGGAGCGCTGGGCATACGCGCGTCCGACGGCGGACCCGTCTCCTTCGTCCGTGCGGGGCTCGATGAGGACACTGCGCGACAGCTCGACGGTCTGCAGGTAGGTGAGGGCCTACGTCTCGACGATCTGAGCGCTGATCCGCAGGGCGCCGGGCTGCACACACCTGGCGCGCCGCTGCGGGCATTCCTCGGAATACCAATCACCGTGCGGGGCGCTGACTTCGGGACCCTTTACCTTGCCGACGACCGGCCCGCCCACCTGTTCTCCGACGCGCAGGAGGCAGCCGTCCGGGCAATGGCCACCGCGGCGGCGGCCGCGATCGACAATGCGCGACTTTTCGAGCGAGAGCGCGAGTCGGCGAAATGGACGAAGGCCAGCCGCGAGATCACGACCGCGCTGCTATCCGGCGACCCGCAGACTGGGCCGTTGCAACTCATCGTGAACCTGGCGCTCGAGCTGGCCGCGGCCGAACAGGCCATTTTGCTGGTTCCGAGCGAGCCCGATCTGCCCGCCGAAGACGTCGACACCCTTGTCGTGGCCGCTACTGCGGGCCGGTACTCCGCGGAGGTGATTGGTCGGCAGGTTCCGATGGAAGGCTCCACCACGGGCGGTGTCGCGCGCCGTGGCCTGCCGCTGATCACTGACTCCTTCGAATATCCGATCGAGGGGTTCACCGATGTCGGTGACCGTTCGGCGATCGTCATACCGCTGATCGCGGACGATGCGGTGCTTGGCGTGATCGCGGTTGCACGAGGCCCGCGGCAGCCGCCATTCGGCACCGATTACCTCGAGTTGGTCAGTGACTTCGCCCGACACGCCGCTATCGCGTTGGCGCTGGCTGCAGGTCGCGAACACGCCCTCAACCAGGAACTCGCCCAAGCCGATAACGTCAATGACGCAGTGCAAGCGGCAGCCGAGGAACTGCGCCGCCTATGGCGGGCGCGCCGAGTCCTGGCTGTGACCTTTCCGGCCCACATCTCTGCTGCGGAAATCGATTCCGGCGCACCGGAATTGGTTTCGGTCGGCGAACCGACGCAGTGGGCCGATCTGCCGTCAGACACACGAGAGATGCTCAGCTCGATGCGGGACGGCGACCTACTCACTCCCCACACGACGAACCCCGGTGCGGCGGCCATCGCGCTGCAGCATCCCGAGGGCGTGCTCGTGGTCTGGATCGAGCTGACGGAGGAACGGCCGTTCACCCTCGAGGACCAGACCTTGCTAACCGTGCTGGCCGGCCGCCTGAGCCAGGGCCTGCAGCGGGTGCACCAAGTCGACCAGCAGCGCGAAACCGCGCTTGCCCTGCAACACGCAATCCTGGGCCCCGCTGATCTGCCGCGCGGGTTCGCGGTGCGCTATCAGGCCGCCACCCGACCTCTGCAAGTCGGCGGCGACTGGTATGACATCTTCGACCTCGAGGACGGCCGCATCGCGTTGATCGTCGGTGACTGTGTCGGCCACGGCCTCGGCGCGGCGACCGTCATGGGACAGGTGCGCAGCGCTTGCCGCGCGTTGCTGTTCGAAAACCCCAGCCCCGCGGCCGCCCTTGCGGGGCTAGATCGCTTCGCCGCCCGGCTTCCCGGCGCCAAATCCACGACCGCCGTCTGCGCAGTGCTCAACCCCGACACCGGTGAATTGGTGTACTCCACTGCCGGGCATCCGCCGCCGGTCGTGGTCCACGCCGACGGCACCACGCGGATGCTCGATGACGGCCACACCATCGCATTGGGCGTGCGACCCGACCGGCCCCGCCCCGAGGCCCTGGTGACCCTGCCGGCCCGCGCGACCCTGTTGCTCTACACCGACGGGCTGGTCGAACGTCGCCGTGTTCCCCTCGACGATGGCATCTCCCGCGCCGCCAGCTTCCTCGAGGAGGGCCGCGGTTCGCCTTTGGAGGACTTGGCGAACGAGATCATGTCCGGTCTCGCGCCAAGCGGCGGCTATCAGGACGACGTTGCCCTTTTGCTGTATCGCCAACCCGCCCCGCTGGAATTGAAGTTTCCCGCCGAAGCCAACAACCTCGCCTCATCCCGGAAAGCCTTGCGCACCTGGCTATCCCGAGCCCGGATAGGGCCGGATCAGGCTTTGAACGTGCTCATTGCCGCCGGAGAAGCCGTCGCCAATGCCATCGAGCATGGTCATCGCGACGATCCGGAGGGCACGATCAGCCTGGCCGCGATCGCGCTTGTCGACCAGCTGCTCGTGACGATCGCCGACACCGGCTCGTGGAAGCCGCCACAACCGGCCGCCAACCCCCATCGCGGCCGGGGTATCGCCCTCATGCGAGGGCTGATGCACGATGTCACCATCAACCTCGACACCGACGGAACCACAGTTCACCTATCCACGAGGATTACCTGATGCCCGCCTCGCTTACCCTCGACACCGCGCGCAACGACGACGGGAAACTCGTGCTGAGCGCGGCCGGTGAAATCGACCTGAGCAACATCGACGCATTCGACCAAGCCCTCGGCATCGCCATCACCGCGGCCGCGAACGACGGCGGAACTCTCACCGTCGACCTCACCGCCGTCGAATACTTGGACAGCGCCGCGGTCAACGCCTTATTCGCCCGGGCCGACCACATCCGCCTGATCGCTCATCCGGTCCTCATGCCCGTCCTGACGATCAGCGGTCTCGCCGAACTGGTCCCGATCGAATCCCCGCCGCCGGCAGCAGAGCGCTGACGCAGCGCGCGCCGTCGAAACGGAATTCATGTGCCGGACGCCGCAGCGGCTCGACGGTGGAATCCGGGTGCACGATGATCCCGCCGCCAGAGGGAATTCCCAGCCCGGTGCTCGCTCCCTGAAGCGAATGAATCGCCCGCGAAAGCCGCGCCCACTCGGCCCGCTCATCGTGCGTGTCGATAATCATCGGGACGAGTCCGAACACATCGAACAGCTCGATTGATTCGAGCGTCTCGACAATCCCGCAGCGCCCGAGTTGGACGGCGCCGGCCGAAATACCCACCAGGACAGCGCCATTGGCGTACCGGTTCAGGATCACGTCCTTCATGCCGGTTCTCTCGAACGTGTTCCAGCCAAGGCGCACATCACCGCCCGCGAGAACGATCAACTGCGCACCCGCCAGGAACGCGCGGTCGTCGGGGCCGAACGACGAATCGATCATCCGCCGCTCGGTGATTCCGATCGCATCCATTGCCGCCTCGAAGATCTCGTAGAACTCCGGTCGATCCCGGTTGGAGGCACCGATGTAGGCCGCGGGGAGCGGTGTGTGCGGCGCGAATCCGGCGAGGGCCGCCTCGAGGATCAAACGATCCTGCCGCTTCCAGAACAGCAGCTGACTGTCCGCCAGTAGATACAGGGGTTGGATCACGCGGGTGGCGTGGGCGTCATGGAGGCGATGTAGTAGGTCTCGTGCCCAGTCGGGTATCCGCCGCCGTTGGTGGCGATGTGCACGTGGTCGTAGTGGTTCGCGGTTTCCGATCCGTAGTCGGCCGTCCAGCTTCCCGCGCCGACGCCCGGGTAAATCTTCTGCCGCCAGATCACGTGGTTGATGCCCCATCGCTTGGCATTCGCCAGGGCATACCCCGCGATCTGGTTGCCGAGCTCGATGCCTTCCGGCGTGTGCGGGTTCGGGATCATCACGTCGATCGCCAACCCGTTGGGATGCCACGGCAACGGATCCTGCCGGTAGCCGTAGATGGTCTTGATCTCCGGAAACAGCACGCTGATGACGCGGGCCGCCCAGATGGTCTTGACCTGCAGCCTGTCCTCCGAAGCGACACCGGGGGACAGCGGGAACTGGAATTGCTGGGCGGTGGTGGGCGCGGTTGCCGCCAATGCGGCCAACTGTTCCGCCTCGGCCTGACTGGCGATGTGTGGGGCGCCGGGGGGCGCGGCCACCGGATCTTTCGGGGTCGCTGGCGGGGTCGCCGTCGGAGTTGCCGCCGGGGGCTGGACGTAGGACCGAGGCTTGGTGTCTTGGGCGTAGATCATCGCCGCGGCGACGACGAGCGAGGCCACGATTGCCAACCATCGGCCCCGGCCGTTGGCCAACACGTTCGTGCTCACCAGCAGCACTTTAGTGCCGGGTGCGGCGCGTGTGGCGATCTTTTGACGTTGACTCGGCTACTTTCGGCCGGGAAAAACGATCGCCTGAGTCACGCTGCCGCCGTTGACGGTCGGCCCGAGCAACGTGCTGAACGTGTTGGCCGCCGGGTCGTAGGCCAGCAGCGAAGTGCCGGGACCGCAGCCGGCCGTGGCCACGAGTACCAGCTTGTCGCCACTCACGCCATTGACGATCACACTGTTGGACACGCCGGGCACCTTCACCCGTGTGGCGTGCCCGTCGGACGTCAGTCGGGACAGAAAAACGGTGCCGCATCCGCCAATTGACTGCGTGAACGTGCCGCTGGGCAACTGCCACGCGTCGGTGTCGCCGAGGTCGCCGCTGAATCCGGGATCATTGCCGCCTCCCGAGTTGACCGCTGTCAGCGCGGTCGGCGCCGTGCCGTCGACGGGCACCTGCCAGAGCTGAATCGTGTGTGAAAAACGGTTGTCGTCGCTGCAACGCGCGAGAACCACCGTCGAGGTCCACCACCGAACCGGCGAGCACGTGGTGAGGTTGCCGGGTACCGGCAACTGTTTCCCGGGCGTCCCGTCGCTGCCCATCAGGGCAAGGCCTTTCGACGAGCCGAGGACGAGCTGCGCGCCGTCGGGCGTAGGGAGGGCGCCTCCCCGGTAGTCCTGCCCCAACGGATACGTCAGCTCGCGGTTGCCGGCGAGGTCGACGCGCTCGAGCGACGGCCGAGCAGGGAAGTGGCCCTTGCCAATCAGCATCGCCGTGCCGTCCGGGCGCGCGTAGCCGATGGGTCCCCCGTCGACGACGGAGAAGGTGGTCTGCTTGCCGTCGCGAAGGTCAACGGCAATCGCCGTGTGGTCCTGCAACGACCCGGGTTTGAACGCGGAGACGAGGACATGGCTACCGTCAGCCGACCAGTCGACCAATCGGGCCGTGGAGCCGGCCGGGAACGTGGTGATCGGGTAGCGCCCACCGGCCGGGTCGACCAAATACAGCGTCGTCGTGACCGTGGCCGGGTCGGGCTCGTCGGGGGCACCTTTCTCGCCGGGGCGATGGCTGATGGCCGGGCTCCACAACGCGAGCATCCAGCCGGGGCCGACCTGCGACCACGGGATGGTTCCGATCGCGGCCTCGACACCATGGGCCGCCGGCTGTGTCTCCGCCGCCGGTCTGTGTGCCGCAATCGAACCGGACGACAGCGAGCACCCAGCGGCCAGTGCCGTCGCCACCGCGACGACGCCGACTCGGGCGCGCCACCTCGTGACACGTCGGGATCGCACTCGAACATCCTTGTGGCTCACGATGATTGGTTTCCTTTCCAGATCAGGACAGCATTGATGCGAGTTCGATGCGCGGCACCGCGACTTTGTGTGGACCCGCGTGGTCCATCACCACTTGGTTTTGGCCGAAGAAGAAAATCACTGTCTCGTCGGTTATCGCGAAGTTGCGGTATGTCGTCTCGTCGAGGTCGGCGGACGGCGCGTCTAATTCGGCCCGGACGATCGGGTTGAGCACATCCATCGGCTTTGTCCCGGGCTTGAACAACGTGTCGAACGTGATGGGGACGTGCTTGACCAAGTCGAAGTTGAACGCCCGGAACGTCGTATCCGGGTGGCCCTCGTTGGCGGCGCCGGTGTCGTTGTCGATTTCGAGCACCAGGCTCTGGGTGCGCGCGTCCGGTTTTTCCGAACGGTAGGCCTTAGCCCTGACGAAATACTGATACGGCCGGTGACGCCCGTCGCGCGGTCCGAACCGGGCGACCCAATCGATGAACTCGTCGCGATCCCGCTTCAGGAATGCGGCCACCGCCGGCATCTCCGGGTAGTCGAGGGGAAAGGTCATCTCGATCTTGGACGTCGATGTGTTGCTCCGCACGCGGCAGATGTTGTCGGGGCCGACGTCGCCGTTGAGCTCGGCGCACGCGGACTGCCCCTGCGCGGCAGGCGATGTGGCTACCGTCGTCGACGCGGCCTGATGCGTGACGCTCGATGTGCCGCAACCCGCCGCCCCGGCGATCGACGCCGTCGCCGCGATGGCGATGGCAATGCGACGCAACATGATTTTCATGGCTGTGTCCATCACCGGGCCGGCAGCTCGAGGATGCGGAAGTGCAGGCCGTCGTTGAGGTACACGTTGCCCTTGCTGTCGACCGCCACGCTGCAGGGGTCCTTGAGGTCGGTGAACGGCAACGTGGTTGGGCCGCTCGCGCCCGCGTCCAGCTTCAGCACGCGGTCTGTCCCGAGGTCGACGACATAGACGTTGCCGCGTCTGTCGACCGCCACACGGGTAGGCAGTTTGAGGTCGCCGAACGGCAGCACGGTTGGGTCCCCGGCGCCGGGCGCCAGCTTGAGCACCCGCTTGCCGTCGGAGTCGACGACGTAGACGTTGCCATCGATGTCGACCGTCACCCCCTCGGGGTGAATGCCGTTGAATGGCAAGGTGGTCGGGCTCGCGGACCCCGGTGCCAGCCTCAGCACCCGATTGTTGGTCGAGTCGCTGACATATACGTTGCCCGCGGTGTCCACCGCTACGCCGGCGATCACGTCGAGGTCGGTGAAGGGCAGCACGGCGGGGGTCATGGTCCCGGGGGTCAATTTCAGCACCCGCTTGTGGAAATCATCGGTGACGTAGAGGTTGCCGGCCGCGTCCACCGCCGCATCGAGGGTCCGGCCTAGGCCTATGTACGGCAACGGCTCTGGGTTACGCGTGCCCGCAGCCATCTTCCATACGTGGCCGAAGTACAGGTCGAGCGCGTACACGTTGTCCGCGCCGTCCACCGCCACGCCGGCGAGGTGGTTGATCGACCTGCCGAACGGCAGCTCGATTTGCGGGGCATAGGTCACGGGGTGCGGCGGCTGGATAGCGCTCGGCGCGATATGCATCGCGGGCGCGCCCGCGATGGTCGTGGCGCGCCCCGCGGTTGACAGTGCCGCCGTGGCGATCCCGACCGCCAGGGCTAAGGCGATTCGTTTCCTCATGCGTATCAGGCTGCGGCGGAGGCCTTGCGCGATTCTTGCGTCGGCCTTGTGCCGGGTCCGCGGTGCCATCAGTAGGGGGCCCTAACGCCGTCCCGCTGCATGGTCATGTCGCCGCAGCTGATCCCGCCTGCCGTGCTCCATACGGGGTCTTGAACCGAAGTTGCGGTGACGGTGTCCGAGCGGCCAATCGTCGCCATCGCGCCGTTCAGGTCAATTTCGGTGCGGCGCACCGTCAAGAGTGGGTTGTGCTGGTCGTCGTGCTGTTGTAGCAGCCCGACGAGGCGACGCCCTTCGCCGAGGTCGCTGCATCCGATGCCGTCGCCGTTGCCCCGGCGGTGTCCGAGATCGAATCGGAAGGGCTCGCCCCGTTGATCGACAACCGGGGAGATGGCGCAGCCGGACACCGCATACAGGATCGCCTCGCGGCCGGTGTCGACGATGATCTGGTGGTTGCCATCCTGTTGGGCGTCGATCAGTAGCGCGGAGCGCTGCAGGGGGCTGGGGCTATGAATCTGCGCCTCGCCGTAGCCCCGGGCGGTGACGATGCCGACGACCGTGTCGCTGATCCACAGCGTGGCGGGCTCGCCGTAAGCAGCGCTGACGTCCTTGCTCGTCGCACCGGGTGGCGGCCTACCCGGCCCGCACTTCGTGTCCGCGATGGCGGGCGGCGCGGTGGCGATGCCGAACGATGCCGCCGCGGTAACGAGGAGCGTCACGGTGTTGATTAAGGTGCGGCTCGTAAGCTGTTGGTGGCGTTCAGTTTTGGGCATGTTGTGCGCCTCACTTCTGGCCCGGATAGGGCACTGCACTTACGACCCCACCGCCGTTGACTGACGGCCCCAGCAGCACGGTCGAGGTGCCGGTCGCGGGGTTGTAGTCGATGAGTGCCTGACCGCTCCCGCACCCGGCCCTGGCTTTGAGGTCGAGGTCGCCGCCATTGACACCGACCACGACGACGCTGTCGTCCTTCACCTCGGGCACCGAGACCTTCGATGTGGTGCCGTCGCCGTTGAGCTTGGCGAGGAAAACGACGCCGCACGCGCCCGCCGCCTGTACGAACGTTCCTGTCGGAAGCTGCCATGCGTTCAAGTCGCCGTAGTCGGGGCCCTGGTGCCCGTCGTTCGGCGCCGTCAGGGCCGTCGGCGCTCCGCCGTCGATCGGCACCAGCCATAGCTGGGACGTGGTGGAGGTACCGCAGCGGGCAAGCGCGATCGTCGAGCCCGCGTCCCACCACCGCAGCGGTGTGCAGTCCCGCTGCCCGGCGATCGTGACTGCTTGGCCGGCGACCCCGTCGTTGCCCATGACGGCCAGACCGGAGTGCGTGCCCAGCACCAGCCGCGTGCCGTCCGCGGTGGCCAGGTACGAGGTGAAATCCTCGCCCAGCGGGTACGTCAGCTGGTGGTTACCCGCGAGGTCGACGCGTTCGAGCGACCCTGGTCCCGAGCCCTTCCGTCTGGACACCAGCACCGCCTTGCCGTCGGGCCGCGTGTAGCGAGGGGAGCCGCCGTTCTCCGTGGTGAAGGTGGTCTTCGCGCCGGTGCGCAGGTCGACCTCCGTGACGACCGTTCGGCCCTTTTCCGTTGCAGAGAACAGGGCGCGGGTCCCGTCGCCCGACCAGTCGTCCAACGTCGGCCCGCCACCCTTGCCCGGCGGCGGGAAGGTCGTGATGGGGTATCGGCCACCGGCCGGATCAACCAAATACAGCGTCGTGCTGGCGGTCTCCCAGGTTGGTGACCCGGGGGGAGGTTTCTCGCCGGTGTGCAAGCCGGGAACCGGGCTCCACACCGCGAGCATCCAACCCGGGCCCACCTGCGACCAGGGGACGGCCGAGAGCGGGGCCTCGACGCCGTGGGCTGCCATCGTCGGGGCGGGTTCGGCGTGCGCGGCCGGCGCGACGGCGATTGTCGCCGCAGCGGTCGCTATTGCCATCAGCGCGGACATCGCGCGGGACGTGATGGTCATATCGGACTCCTCAGAAACGTGTCCGGGGTCTTGTTGCCCGGTCACGTAGAGGCTGCGGCGGACGCCTTGCGTGTTTCTTGCGCGAACCTTTTGCTGAGGGGAGATACTGCGTCGTACGACGACCAAGGAGATGGCGGTGGATTCGCGCGTCGGCACGACGTTCGGCAAGTACAACATCACGCGCCTGCTCGGCAAGGGCGGCGGTGGAGTGGTGTACGAGGCCTACGACACCGGCAAAGGGCGAACGGTCGCGCTGAAAGTGCTCGCCGACGAGTTTTCGACCAACGAAACGTTTCGGACACGGTTCCAGCGCGAGTCCCAGGCGGCGGCAATGCTGCAAGAGCCGCACGTCATACCAATTCACGACTGGGGTGAGATCGACGGCAGTCTCTACATCGACATGCGGATGGTGCAGGGGCAGACGCTTCTCGATCTGATCGCGCAGGGGCCGCTGGCGCCCGCACGGGCGGTCGGCATCATCAGTCAGGTCGCCGCTGCCCTGGATGCGGCACACGCCGAGGGATTGATCCATCGAGACGTCAAGCCACAGAACATCATCGTCACCCCCGCGGATTTCGTGTATCTCGTCGACTTCGGAATCGCTCAGACCAAAGGCGATCCGCGACTCACGACGGTGGGAACTCAGATCGGCACGCTGAATTACATGGCGCCCGAACGGTTTAACGAGAAGGCGACCACTCCAAGTGTCGACGTGTACTCGCTAGCGTGCGTGTTGTACGAGTCGCTGACCGGAGAAGCCCCGTTCGCCGGTGAGAGTCTTGAGCATCTGGTGGCGGCCCACCTCGCCGTGCCGCCCCCGCGACCGAGCGTGACGACTGGGCAGGTTCCCGCCGCGCTTGACGAAGTCGTTGCGCGCGGCATGGCCAAGCGCCCCGACGACCGGTATGCGACGGCGGGCAGCCTCGCCCGTGCTGCGCAGCGTGCCGTGGGGATCTCGTCAGCCGACGCGGACAGCACTCGACCTTTCACGGCGGGTGCGCCTCCCCAGCGCGATTCGAGCAAGCGCGGCCGCCGGTGGGTGCGGCCGACCGCGATCGCTGTCGGCGCGGTGCTGGTTCTCGCGGCCGTTGGGGTGGTCATCGGGCTCATCGTCTATGAGCCGAGCGGGCAGCGGGAGAGCCCGACCGCGCGTACTGCGTTGCCGCCGCTGCTGACCGGACCCGACCTGAGCAGCTTGCATCAGTCCTGCGACCAGGGCTTCTCCTTGCCCACCGGCACGGGATTCGGCACTCATGCCGGGCGGGGAACCCCCGAAACGTCATGCCTTTTCACCAACAGCGTGCTGACCTCGTATTGGGCCGAGTACGGCAACGCCAGCCCGCTACCGCGGGCCGTCTCGGCGCCGGGGGCCGTTGACTGCAAGAC
>NZ_MBEM01000074.1:0-16078 GCF_001954045.1 Mycobacterium sp. SP-6446
ACGACAAGATCGCCTCCCCGCAGGGGTTGGCGCGCACGGCCGTGTCGAGGAGGCGGGTGCCGATGCCGCGGCGCTGGCTTTCCTCCGCGGTGTAGAGCGCGTCGATTTGCAGGTCTTCGGGATTGGCCTCGTCGGGTCCGAAGATGGTCACGCCGATTGTCTTGCCGTCGGCCGCGGCGATCCACATGGACCAGCCGGGCCGACTGAGGTCTTGCGGGTAAGTCTCGGTGGCCCAGCGCCGCGGCATCGGCACCCGCCTCCTCGACACGGCCGTGCGCGCCAACCCCTCCGGCGACGTGATCTTGTGGTGCGCCGAAAGGAACTGCAAGGCACGCGAATTCTACGAGAAGAGAAACTTCCGCCTCGACGGCCGCACCCTGATTTGGAAGCCGCTGCCCGACGTGCCCGTGCCGCATGTGGGCTACCGGCTGTATCGATCACGGGCACAAGACTGAGGCTGTCAGGCGTCGATGACCAGACGATCGCCCTTTGCCCGCGACACGCAGACCACCATCTCGTCGTCGCCGACCGCGGTTCGGCCGCGGTGATCGACTTGTCCGGCAAGGACTTTGACCTTGCAGGTCCCACAGAAACCCTGTTGGCAGGAGTAGGCGGTCGTCGGATCGTTGTCGAGCATCACGTCCAGCGCGGACCGGTTAGCCGGCACGCGCAGCACCCGGTTGGAGCGCGCGAGCTCGAGCTCGAAGGGCACGCCGTCGATCACCGGCGGCGGGCTGAACCGCTCGTAATGCAGTGGCGCATCGGCATGTTCGTTGCGGGCCACCCGCACCGCTTCCAGCATGCCGGTGGGTCCGCACACGTACACCGCCGTCGTCGGCCCGGCGCCGGCCAGTAGGTCGTCCACGCCGGCCACCCGGCCGTGCTCGTCGTCGGCCCACACGGTGACCCGCTCGGGCGCCACCGCGACCACCTCGTCCAGGAACGGCATGTAGTCGCGGCTGCTGCCGGCATAGACTGCGCGCCAGTCGATTCCGCGCTGCTGGGCGACCCGCAGCATCGGCAAGATGGGTGTCACCCCGATGCCGCCGATCACGAACAGCACGTCGCGCTCGGCCGCGCCCAGATAGAACGCGTTACGCGGTCCTTCGAACACCAACGTGTCACCCACGTCGTACGCCTCGTGCATCTCCATCGAACCGCCGCCGCCGTCGGCGATCCGGCGGATGGCGATCCGGTAGTCGGTGCGCCGCCCGGGCGGACCGCACAGCGAGTACTGCCGGCGGCGGCCCGACGGCAACTGGACGTCGATGTGCCCGCCCGGCGTCCAGGACGGCAGCAATCCGCCGTCGGGATCGGCCAGCGTCAATGCCACGACGTCGGGCGCGACGAGTTCGCGTTCGGTGACCACCGCGGCCTGCGTCCGCCGCACCGGCTTGACCCGCGACGGCTCCCATCGCGAGACCGAGGCGAATCCGCCGATCACCGTGCGAATCCCCCACAGCACCGTGCCCAGCCGATCGCGATCGCGGCGGCCATAGAGGTCGGCGGGCCTAGATCCCCAAATACTTTCCGGCACAGTCAAATCCCTAGCGCTGGTCCTCTTTCTCGCCCTATTTCTGCCGCAGGTCAAAACGCGCGAACAGCCGGATCATCGACGGACTGATGCGGCGCATCGCGTAGCCGATCCTGGACTCGACGGCGATCGGCAACACGGCCGGGCCGCGCTCGATGGCCTTGACGATCGCCCGGGCGGTGGCTTCCGGCGTGTAGTTGCGCCGCCGGTAGGCGGCGTCGGCCTTGTCCCGGGCGCGCGCCTGCTGTTCGGCCGACATGCCCGCGTAGATGGTGCTTTTGGCGATGTTGGTATTGACGAACCCCGGACACACCGCCGTCACCGTGATCCCCTCGTCGGCGAGGTCGGCCCGAAGCGATTCGCTGAACGCCAGCACCGCCGCCTTGGTCGTGCTGTAGGCGACCATGGATTTCGACGGCAGGAACGCCGCCGCCGACGCCACGTTGATGATCGTTCCGCCCTCGCCCCGCTCGACCATCTGGGCGCCGAACGCCCTGCTGCCGGAGATGACACCGCGGACGTTGACGCCGATGATGTCGTCCCAGTTCGCCGACGTCGTCTCCAGGAACCGGCCGGCCATTCCAACGCCGGCGTTGTTCACCAGGATGTCGACGACGCCGTGCTCGTTGAGGACTTGTGCGGCAAGGTTATTCATCGCGGATTCGTCGCTGACGTCGGCCTGGTACACCGCGGCCTCGGCGCAGGCCGCGCGAACGGCGTCCGCGGTTTCACGGGCCGCGGCGAGGTCGCGATCGACGATCACCACCTTGCGGGCGCCGTGCCGGGCCAGCTCCACCGCGGTGGCTTTGCCGATGCCGGCGCCCGCCCCGGTGACAAGGGCGAGCTTGCCTTGCACCTCGCGCGGACCGCCACGCACACCCAGCCCGGCGGGCGCGCCGCTGCTAGTCTGGTCGACCCATTCGGCGGTCAGCCGCGCGATGACCTCGGGGCGCGAGGTCACCACCCAGTGCCCACCCTCGATCGAAACCACCCGGCCGCCATCGGGTATCGCGCCGGTGAACCGCTGCAGGGCCGGCGTCACAAAGATGTCCCGGCGCGGCACCAGCACCTGGACCGCGACGGTCGTCTTCGGCAGCTCCGGCCCCGGCGACAAGAACGGCGCGGGCATGTTCTCCCGGTACAGGTTGAGCCCATTGACATAGTCGGCAACAGAACGCGGCGCCTTGTGGTGTTGGGTTCGCGTGCTCGACCGGCCGATACGTTCCAGAGCTTCAACGACTTTCACGCCCAGACGCGAGCGAAACGCCAACTCCGGCACAACCGGACACAGGAAGAAACCGATGTACCCCGACGACACCAATTGCCTGGCCACCTGGGCCACCGTCCGAGGCGTGCGCCCGGACCGCAGGAAGGCGCCCGCGTATCGCAGATGCGGCCCTGAGATCGACGTGAACGAGGCGACCCTGCCCATCACCGAGTCGCCCATCACCGCATCATCCGTGACGGCGGACCAGGCCTGGATCGAGCCCCAGTCGTGGGCCAGCAGGTGGACCTGCTGCACCCCCAGGCTGTCGATCACCGCGCCGATATCGGACACCAGTTGCCCGAAGGCGTATCCGGATCGTCTTGCCGGACGGGATGATTCGCCGGCTCCGCGCACGTCGTAGGCCACGACGTTGTAGCGGCCCGGGTAGCGCGCGCCGAACTCCTCGGCCACCGGATCCCACACGTGGTGGTTGTCGGGATAGCCGTGGATGGCCAGGATGGTCGGGCGCGCCGGGTCGATCTCGGTGTAGGCGTGTACCGCCAGCTCGACGCCATCGGACGCGGTGATGCGGGACGTGGTGCTCATAAATCAGTGCGAGGCGCGGGCGGCGGGCGAGAGGGCTAGATAGTCGACCGCGAGCCCCAGCCCGCCCAGCTGTGACGGATGGAACCCCGGCCGGTAGTAGTCGGCGACGACCCGGATGAATCGCATGGGCCCTGGAACGAGGCCGCGCCGGGCCGCCCTGAAGTAGTCCCGCCAACGCGGTTTGGTGCCGGGCGGCAGCTGCGGGTCCACCGAGTACATGAACCGCACCCCGCGAATCCACAGCCACAGCATCGCCGGCGTCACCACCAGCTGGGCGCGCACCTGCCGCCAGTATCCGGCCCGCAAGTGCTTCATGGTGTCGAAGGCCACCGCCTTGTGCTCGACCTCTTCGGCGCCGTGCCACCGCAGCATGTCCAGCATGGTCGGGTCGGTGCCGATGGCATCGTGCGCCGGGGCGTTCAGAATCCACTCACCCAGAATCGCGGTGTAGTGCTCGATCGCCGCGACTAGGGAGACCTGCTCCAGCAGCCAGCTGCGCTGTCGCCGCGGGCTCCACCGCGGCCGTTCGCCCAGCAGTTTTCCGAACAGCCAGCCGATCTGGTCGGTGTAGGGCGTCACGTCGACGCCCCGGGCGGCGAAGTGGTCGAGCACCCCCGAGTGCGCCTGGGAATGCACGGCCTCCTGACCGATGAACCCCTGCACATCCAGCCGCAGCTGATCGTCTTTGATCAACGGCAACGTCCTCTTGAAGACGTCGACGAAAAACTCCTCGCCCGCCGGCAGCAGCAGGTGCAACACGTCGAGGACGTGGGTGGCAAACGGCTCGCCGGGCACGTAGTGAAGCGGCAGCTTCGCCCAGTCGAACTCGACGTCGCGAGCTTCGAGAACGAGGCGCTCGTGGTCCAGCGACGTCCCGGACCGGCCATAGTGGGGCCCGGCGGCCTGGTCGTCGACGGTGAACATCACGGGCAAGTATAGTGACTCGGCCCAGATATGCGAAACCGCCGGTACCGGGTTTTGCGCCCCAGGGATTTCCGAGGGATTCCCGACGGATTTAGGCCAGCTCGTACTGGCTGGGATCGGGGTTGGCCAGCATGGACCGGTGTTCGGCCGGGGTGAGCGGCCACACCTCGGGCACCCCGTCTTTGTTGAGGTACCAGCTGTTACAGCCGGTGGTCCATACGGTGTCCGGCATCGCGGCACGCAGCTTCGCGTTGAAACGCTCGGTTGCCGAGGCCGTCGGCTCGATCGTGTCGAATTCGCCGCGGCGCCAACGCTCGATCCAGCCCAGGATGTGGTCGGACTGTGATTCGGCCACCGTGGTGAGCGCCAGGTTTCCCACCGGGCTGTGCGGCCCAAGCATCATGAAGAAGTTGGGAAAGCCCGACAGGGCGACCGTTTGGTAGGCCCTCGGACCGTCGCGCCAGACGTCGTTGGCGCGAATGCCGTCCCGGCCGATCAGCTCCATCGGCCGGAAGAACGCGTGCGTGTCGAACCCGGTGGCGAACACGATGATGTCGGTCTCGTGCAGCACGCCGTCGTCGGTGACGATGCCCCGCGGCTCCACGTGGTCGATGCCGGCGGTGACCAGTTCGACGTCGTCGCGCTGTATCGCCCGGTAGAAGCCGTTCGACATCACCAGCCGTTTGCACGCCGGCGTGTAGTCCGGAGTCAGAGCCCGACGCAGTTCGGGATCGCGCACCTCCCAGAGGCTGGCGCGGCACAGCGCCGCCATGATCTTTCGCCGCAAGCCCGGCTTGACCAGCCCCACCGAGAAGAAGTCGTATGCGCGGCTGTACCCGCGGTACGCCAACTCGTCGAGCCACGGGATCTTGCGCCGGGTAATGGCCGTGAACCTGCTATAGCGGGGATTGGCCAGCCGCAGCACCCATTGCGCGGTGCGCTGGAACATCGTGACGTGACCGGCGACGCCGGCCAGGCCGCAGACGAGCTGGACGCCGGTGGATCCGTTGCCCACCACCGCGATTCGGCGCCCCCGCAACTCGACGTCGTGATCCCAGCGCGCCGAATGGAAGAGGTGGCCGCCGAAGTCGTCCAGGCCGGGGATCGACGGCATCCGGGGGTGATGCAGCACGCCGGTGGCCGAGATCAGGAAGTCCACCCGGGACTCGTCTCCAGGGCCTGATCCAGAGCGCGTGCGAAGCACCCAGCGGCCGTCCTCGAACCGAGCATGGGTGACTTCGGTCCCGAACCGGATGCGGTCCCGCAACCCGAAGCGATCGGCGATGCCACAGAAATAGGACTGGATTTCGCCGCCCGGCGAGAACAGGTGCGACCAATCGGGTTTGCGGGCGAACGAGTACTGATAGACCCGCGAGGGTATGTCGCAGACCAGGCCGGGATAGGTGTTCTCGCGCCAGGTGCCGCCTACCTCGTCGGCCTTCTCGTAGATGGTGACATCGGTAATCCCGCTGCGCAGCAACGCAATTGCGACGCACAAGCCGGACATGCCCGCTCCGACGACGGCTACGGCGGGATCGCGTCTCGTCATCGGTGCCACCGCCCTGGAGTTACCCGCCCTCGGCGCGCTGCTTGAGGCGCTGCAGGGTGAGCTCGATGTGCTTGGTGTTGGCGGCCACCCGGTCGGTCACGCCGGTGGCCCTGCCCGCGAGCTTGGCAAACCAGCCGGGCCTGCGGTCCCAGGTGCTTTCGGTGACCCGGCACCCGCCGCCCGACGCGCCCAAATCAAGCGCCGCCAGGTCGGTGATGTCGTATTGCCAACGCGCGATCGGGAAGATGGTGTGTCGCACGTCGAATGCGAAGGTGCGGCCCGGCTCGGCGTCGGTGACTGTGCACTTCGTGCTCCACCGCTTGCCGCCGTTTTGGTTGTGTCCGACGAACACCGCACCGGGTCGGACGGCATCACCCTTGAGCCATTCCATCGCCACCGCCTCCTCGGCGAGCGACGCCAGCGTCGGCAGGTCGGTGATGAGCCCGTAGACCAGGTCGGGGCGGGCGTCGATCTGAACGCTGGCCGACACGCAGGGCTCACTCATTCGTGGATCATAAGCCCTAGATGGGCGCCGCCCCACGGAGATGTTCGAAGATCAGCGACGTCTGGGTGCCGGCGACGTCGGCGTCGGCGTTGAGGTTTTCGACCACGAACGAGCGCAGGTCCTCGGTGTCGCGGGCCGCGACGTGCAACAGGAAATCGTCTGCGCCGGCCAGGAAATAGACATCCATCACCTGCCGCCGGCGGCGGATCTGCGCGATGAAGCTGCGGATCTTGCCGCGCGCGTTGGACTGCAGGCTGACGGAGATCATCGCCTGCAGGGGCATTCCCACCGCGACCGGGTCGATGTCGGTGTAGAAACCCCGGATGACGCCGAGGTCCACCAACCGGCGCACCCGGCCGTGGCACGTCGACGGCGCGATCCCCACCGCGTCGGCGAGCGCGTTGTTGGTGATACGCGCATCGGCGTGCAGCAAACCCAGGATCCTGCGGTCCACGCCATCAAGATCAACAGGCCGACCAACAGTCCGAACATCCTTCGGCGAATCGTCCGGCGCAGGCGCTGGTTTCGCCGCATTGTCGACCATATCTGTACTTTACAGAATTATCATCAGCATGTTTGAAGGCCCTCCGAACTTTCTTCACACTTGAGTCATGCGCGTCGGGGTGGTGACCGAGACCAAGAACAACGAATTCAGGGTGGCCCTCACCCCGTCCGGCGTGGTCGAACTGACTCGCCGCGGCCACGAGGTGCTCGTGCAGGCGGGCGCCGGCGAGGGCTCGGCGATCTCCGACGCGGATTTCAAGGCGGCGGGCGCCCAGGCGATCACCACCGCCGAGCAAGTGTGGTCCGACGCGGACCTGCTGCTGAAGGTCAAGGAACCGCTGCCGGACGAGTACGGCAGCCTGCGGCGCGGCCAGACTCTGTTCACGTTTTTGCATTTGGCCGCGTCGCGCGCCTGCACCGAGGCGTTGCTGTCGTCCGGCACCACGTCGATCGCGTATGAGACCGTCCAATCCGCCGACGGCGCGCTGCCGCTGCTGGCGCCGATGAGCGAAGTGGCGGGCCGGCTTTCAGCGCAGGTCGGGGCGTATCACCTGATGCGGACCCACGGCGGCGCTCCCCATCATCGAGGCGTGCTGATGGGCGGGGTGCCGGGCGTCGAACCGGCCGACGTCGTGGTGATCGGCGGCGGCACCGCGGGTTACAACGCCGCCCGGGTGGCCAGCGGCATGGGCGCGGCCGTCACGGTCTTCGACATCAACATCGATAGGCTTCGCCGGCTCGACGCGGAGTTCGGCATCGCGGTCCGCACCCGCTACTCATCGGCCTATGAGCTCGAAGGCGCGGTCAAAGCGGCCGACCTGGTGATCGGCGCCGTCCTGGTGCCAGGTGGCAAAGCGCCCACGCTGATCTCGAATTCACTTGTCGCACATATGAAGCCGGGCTCCGTATTGGTAGACATCGCGATCGACCAGGGCGGCTGCTTCGAGGACTCCCGGCCGACCACCCATGATTGCCCGACGTTCGCCGTGCACGACACGCTGTTCTACTGTGTGGCGAACATGCCCAGCGCGGTACCGAAGTCCTCGACCTTCGCGCTCACCAACGCGACGATGCCGTATGTGCTCAAGCTCGCCGACCAGGGCTGGCGGTCGGCATGCCGCTCGGATCCGGCTCTGGCCAAAGGGCTTTCGACGCATGACGGCGCGCTGCTGTCCGAGCGGGTGGCCGCCGACCTGGATTTGGCGTTCACCGAACCGGCGAGCGTGTTGGGCTAACCTACTCCACGAGCCCGGCGATGATGTCCGCCGCGGGCCCGGGCTGGGCGTCCTTGAACCCGGTTCCGGCCCACAGGTTCATCCCGTTCGGGTCCCCGCGTTCGGCCGCCGCCGCCCGGATCGGCGCCGTCATGTGGTTGACCTCCGGATAACCCAGTGGCGCAACACGATCGAGCAGCCGGATGAACTGATTCTCCAAGCTTCGCGCATACCGGCCGGAGAAGGCGCGCGTGACGATGGTGGCGGTGAAGAGCGGATGCTTCAGGGCAGAGCGGTGTGCGGCATGGGTGCCGGCTTCGTCGCTGAGTAGCAGGGCGGTGCCCACCTGCGCGGCCACCGCTCCCCTGTCCAGGACCGCGGCGACGTCCTCGGCGGTGCCCAGCCCGCCCGCCGCGATGAGCGGGACGTCGTGTGCCTTGCGGATCCGGGCGAGCAGGTCGTGCAGCGACTCGGTATTGGGCTCCATGTCCGGTGCGAAGGTGCCGCGGTGCCCGCCGGCGTCCGGGCCCTGGACCACCAGGCTGTCGGCGCCCGCGGCGAGGGCGATGCCCGCCTCGTAGGCCGACGTCACCGTGACCATGACCAATAACCCCAACGCGCCGAGCCGGCGAATGACATCCGGCGACGGCACACCGAACGTGAACGACACCAGTTCCGGGCGTAGATCGGCCACCACCTCGAGCTTGCGCTCCCAGTCGTCGTCGTCGCCTGAGTGGGGGTAACCCACCTCGACGTTGTAACTGTCGGCGATCTCGTCAAGTTCATCCGCGTAGTACTCGAGCTGGACCCAGTCGGCGACGCTGGGTTGGGGCACAAACAAGTTGACGCCGAGCGGGCCGGTGGTGGCGGCGCGCGCCTTGCCGATGTCGTCGGCGAACTGCTCCGCGCTGAGGTACCCGCCGGGTATGAAACCGAGTCCGCCCGCGTTGGTCACCGCCGCAGCTAACGCCGGGGTGCCCGGGCCTCCGGCCATCGGCGCGCCGACGATGGGCACCATGATGTCCCAGAAGCCCAGTACCCGCTGGCCGACCAGTACCATCGGGCTAATTTACCATCGCCCGAAGTTGTTGGGGCAGCGATCGTTTCGAGGCATACGGCCCCAAAACCGCGGCGCCATAGCGCTTGCGCAGCAGCCGGTGCGCCACCGCGTTGACCTCCTCGACGGTCACTTCGTCGATTTGCCGCAGGGTGTGTTCGATGCTGCGGTGCTTGCCGTAGTTCAGTTCGCTGCGGCCGATGCGGCTCATCCTGGAGCTGGAATCCTCCAGGCCCAGCACGATCCCGCCCCGCAACGAGCCCTTGGCGATCCGGCATTCCGCTTCGGTGATGCCGTCGCGCGCCACCGATTCGAGCACCGCGGATGTCACTCGCATGACGTCGGCGAAACGCTCGGGCAAACACGCGGCGTACACCGAGAGCGCACCACTGTCGGCGAAGATGTCCAGCGCCGAGTACACGGAGTAGGCCAGCCCGCGCAACTCTCGAACCTCTTGGAAGAGCCGCGAACTCAGCCCGCCGCCCAGGGCGGTGTGCAGCACCGAGAGCGCCCAGCGGTGCTCCCAACCGCGCCCGGGTGTGCGCACGCCCAGGGACACGTGGGTCTGCTCGGCGTCGCGTCGTCCCAGCACCAACCCGCCGCCGCCACCGTTCACCCGTCCCGAGCCCTTTCGGGGCGCAACGGGGTGACGACCGCGGACCAATCGAGGCCCGAAGTGCTCGCGCACCAGCGCGACCACCTCGTCGTGGTCCACGTTGCCGGCCACCGCGACGACCATGCGTTCCGGCGTGTAGCGCCGCAGATGGAACGAGTGCAGCTGGGCGCGCGTCATCGCCGACACCGATCGCGCGGTGCCGATGACCGGCCGGCCCACCGGGTGATCGCCGAACAGCGAGGCCAGGAACATGTCGCCCAGCGCGTCCTCGGGGTCGTCGTCGCGCATCGCGATCTCCTCGAGGACGACGTCGCGTTCCAGCTCGACGTCGTCGGCGGCGCAGCGGCCGTTGAGCACCACGTCGGCGACGAGGTCGACGGCCAGCTCCAGATCGCTGTCGAGCACGTGCGCGTAGTAGCAGGTGTGCTCCTTGGCGGTGAAGGCGTTCAGCTCCCCGCCGACCGCGTCCATCGCCTGCGCGATGTCGACGGCGTTGCGGGTCGGGGTCGACTTGAACAGCAGATGCTCCAGGAAGTGCGCCGCCCCGGCCACGCTGGCGCCCTCGTCGCGCGACCCGACGCCCACCCAGACCCCGACCGACGCAGAACGCACCGCGGGCAGGTATTCGGTGACCACCCGCAAGCCGCCCGGCAGCGTGGTGCGGCGCAGCCCGGAGCTCGTCGCCTCGACGTAGTGGCTACCCCGGCGCAACGCGCCCGCAGGGTCAGCTGCTGGCCTTCTAGACGGAACTGGCGGCATCGGCTGGCGCGGTCTCCTGAGGAGCTCCGGCATCGGCGGGTGCTGCGCTTTCTTCAGCCGCGTCTTCCGCCACCAGGACCAGCGAGATCTTGCCGCGCTTGTCGATATCGGCGATCTCGACCCGCAGCTTGTCGCCGACGTTGACGACGTCCTCGACCTTCGCGATCCGTTTGCCCTTGCCGAGCTTGGAGATGTGCACCAGACCGTCGCGTCCGGGCAGCAGCGACACGAATGCACCGAAATCCGTTGTCTTGACGACGGTTCCGAGGAATCGCTCCCCAACCGTCGGCAGCTGCGGGTTTGCGATGGCGTTGATCTTGTCGATCGCGGCCTGCGCCGAGGGCCCGTCGGTGGCGCCGACGAACACGGTGCCGTCGTCCTCGATGGAGATCTGCGCGCCGGTCTCCTCGGTGATGGCGTTGATGACCTTGCCCTTGGGGCCGATGACCTCACCGATCTTGTCGACCGGGACCTTGATGGTGGTCACCCGCGGCGCATACGGGCTCATCTCGTCGGGGGCGTCGATGGCCTCGGCCATCACCTCGAGGATGGTGAGCCGGGCGTCCTTGGCCTGCGCCAGCGCACCCGCGAGCACCTGCGACGGGATCCCATCGAGCTTGGTGTCCAGCTGCAGCGCGGTGACGAAGTCCTTGGTGCCGGCGCACTTGAAGTCCATGTCGCCGAATGCGTCTTCCGCCCCGAGGATGTCGGTCAGGGTGACGAAGCGGCGCTCGGTCTTGCCGTCCACCTCGACGTCGTCGGAGACCAGCCCCATCGCGATGCCGGCCACCGGCGCCTTGAGCGGCACGCCGGCGTTGAGCAGCGCCAGGGTGGAGGCGCAGACCGATCCCATCGAGGTCGAGCCGTTGGAGCCCAACGCCTCGGACACCTGGCGGATGGCGTACGGGAATTCCTCGACGCCGGGCAGCACCGGGATCAAAGCCCGCTCGGCCAGCGCGCCGTGCCCGATCTCGCGCCGCTTGGGCGAGCCGACGCGGCCGGTCTCGCCGGTGGAGAACGGCGGGAAGTTGTAGTGGT
Source organism: Mycobacterium sp. SP-6446 (assembly GCF_001954045.1). NCBI lineage: Bacteria > Bacillati > Actinomycetota > Actinomycetes > Mycobacteriales > Mycobacteriaceae > Mycobacterium > Mycobacterium sp. SP-6446. Next base: position 11,514 of record NZ_MBEM01000074.1, read on the forward strand.
GCATGTAGCGCTTGGACGTCTCGGGTCCCAGCGAGTCGATCTGCTGGGCCATCTTGACCATGTCCAGCGTGGTCACCCCCAGGATCTGGGTTTCGCCGCGCTCGAACAGCGCGCTGCCGTGCGCGCGGGGAACGACTGCGACCTCGGCCGAGAGCGCGCGGATGTCGGTGATGCCCCGGCCGTCGATGCGGAAGTGGTCGGTGAGGATGCGCTGTCGCACCAGCTTCTTGGTCAGCGAGCGGAAAGCGGCGCTGACCTCCTTCTCGCGGCCCTCGTAGGTCTCGGCGAGACGAGCCAGCACCTCGGCCTTGAGCTCGTCGGTGCGCGCGTCGCGCTCGGCCTTGCCGCCGATGGTCAGCGCCTTGGCCAGCTCGTCGGTGGCCACCGAGGCCACCGAGTAGTACACGTCGTCCTGGTAATCCGGGAACGTCGGGTACTCAGCGACGGGCTTGGCGGCGGCGCCGGCCAGTTCCTCCTGCGCGGTGCACAGCGCGGCGATGAACGGCTTGGCGGCCTCGAGGCCTTGCGCCACAACGGTTTCCGTCGGCGCCTGGGCGCCGCCCTCGACGAGCTCGATGACCTTTTCGGTGGCTTCGGCCTCGACCATCATGATCGCGACGTCACCTTCGACCTTGCGGCCCGCCACCACCATGTCGAAGACGGCCCGCTCGAGCTGCTCGACCGTGGGGAAGGCGACCCAGGTGCCGTCGATCAGCGCCACCCGCACGCCCCCGATGGGGCCGGAGAACGGCAGACCGCTCAGCTGGGTGGAGGCGGACGCGGCGTTGATAGCCAGCACGTCGTACAGGTCGTTGGGGTCCAGGCTCAGGATCGTCACGACGACCTGGATCTCGTTGCGCAGCCCGTTGACGAACGACGGGCGCAGCGGGCGGTCGATGAGCCGGCAGGTCAGGATCGCGTCGGTGGAGGGCCTGCCCTCACGGCGGAAGAACGAGCCGGGGATACGCCCCGCGGCATACATCCGCTCCTCGACGTCGACCGTCAGCGGGAAGAAGTCGAAATGCTCCTTGGGAGACTTGCTGGCGGTGGTCGCCGACAGCAGCATGTTTTCGTCGTCCAGGTACGCGACGACGGCACCGGCGGCCTGCTGGGCCAACCTGCCGGTCTCGAAACGGACGGTGCGGGTGCCGAAGCTCCCGTTGTCGATGGTGGCGGTCGCCTCGAAGACGCCCTGTTCAATTTCAGCTACAGACATAACGTTGTCCGTACGGCCTCTCTGGGTATTCAGCTATTTCGCGCGCCCACGCATCACCCGGAGAGCCAAAGTCTGAATGCGGCTACGGCCATCGATCGAAGCGGCCGACCTACCCCAGATCCGGGGAGCCCGGCAGCCACTACCGAAGACCGCCCGATACAGACCGGGCTGCTCCCTTGTGACATGCGTACTAACACGCTGGAACGGCACACGCGGATCTGCGCGAACCGCACCGTTTGCCCAGGCCGAATCGGCCCAGAACGCTCCCACTCTACACGGGGGTCAGCGGCGCAGCCCGAGCCGCTCGATCAGCGAGCGATACCGCTCGACGTCGATCTGGGAGATGTACTTGATCAGCCGGCGCCGGCGCCCGACCAGCAGCAGCAATCCCCGCCGCGAGTGGTGGTCATGCTTGTGCACCTTGAGGTGCTCGGTCAGGTCCGCGATCCGCTTGGTCAGCAGCGCGATCTGCGCCTCGGGGGATCCGGTGTCGGTGTCATGCAAGCCGTACTGGCTGAGAATTTCTTTTTTCTGCTCGGCAGTAAGCGCCACGAAGTAACTCCATCAATTGGTCCGCGATCATGGATTCTCGAGCGCGGCCACCGCGAACCGCAGCACGCGCCGATGTCGTCCGGCAGTTTATCAGCCCGTGAGCAGGGCGCGCGCCCGCTCGGTGTCCTGGCCCATCGCGGCGACGAGGTCGGCCACCGAGTCGAACTTGTGCTGTGGGCGGATGCGTGCGACGAAGTCCAGGGCCACATACTGCCCGTACAGGTCGGCGGTGGTGTCCAGGACGAACGCCTCCACGGTGCGGGTGCGTCCGGAGAAGGTCGGGTTGGTGCCGACGGACACCGCGGCCTGGTAGCGCTCGCCCGGGACGACGGTGCCGGTCATCGGTCCGGGGCCAAGCACGGTGAACCAGGCGGCGTACACGCCGTCGGCGGGGATGGCCGAGTACATCGGGGGCGCCACGTTCGCGGTGGGAAAGCCCAGCTCGGCGCCACGTCCGTGGCCCCGGACCACGACGCCCTCGACGCGATGCGGGCGGCCCAGCGCCTCGGTAGCCGCCACCATGTCGCCCGCGTCCACGCAGGACCGGACGTAGGTGGAGGAAAAGGTGACGGTCTCGCTGTCGTGGTGCTCGGAGAGCAGCGACATCGACTCGACCGCGAAGCCGAATCGCTCACCGGCCTTGCGCAGGGTGTCGACGGTGCCGGCGGCCTTCTTGCCGAACGTGAAGTTCTCCCCGACCACGACTTCGACCACGTGCAGGTTCTCCACCAGCAACTCATGGACGTAGCGCTCCGGGGTGAGCTTCATGAAGTCGCTCGTGAACGGCATCACCAGGAAGACGTCGATGCCCAACTCCTCGACGAGCTCGGCGCGGCGGGTCAGCGTCGTCAGCTGGGCGGGATGGCTGCCGGGATAGACCACTTCCATCGGGTGGGGGTCGAACGTCATGAGCACGGCCGGCACGTTGCGGGTGCGGCCGGCCTTCACCGCGTGCGCGATGAGTTCGGCATGGCCGCGGTGCACACCATCGAACACGCCGATGGTGACCACGCATCTGCCCCAGTCCGTGGGGATCTCGTCCTGGCCCCGCCACCGCTGCACGACCGCAAGCCTACGGCGCCGGGTGGCCGGACAGCACGCCAGATCAGGCACGGTTGCCTAAACTTCCGGTTGTGAGGGCTGACGAAGAGCCTGGCGGTCTCACCGCGGTTGGCCAGGACTATCTGAAGGTCATCTGGAATGCCCAGGAGTGGTCCCCCGCGGGGGCCCCGCAGAAGGTGAGCACCAAGATGCTGGCCGAGAAGATCGGGGTCTCCGCCAGCACGGCGTCGGAGTCGATCCGCAAACTCGCCGAGCAGGGCTTGGTGGACCACGAGAAGTACGGCGCGGTGACCCTGACAGAGGCGGGGCGGCGGGCGGCGCTGGAGATGGTGCGCCGGCACCGCCTGCTGGAGACGTTCCTGGTCAACGAGCTCGGCTACGGCTGGGACGAGGTCCACGACGAGGCTGAGGTGCTCGAACACGCGGTGTCGGACCGGTTGGTGGCCCGCATCGACGCCAAGCTGGGATTTCCGCAGCGCGACCCGCACGGCGACCCGATCCCGGCCTCCGACGGACGGGTGCCCACGCCGCCGGCCCGTCAGCTCTGGGCGTGCGGCGACGGCGACACCGGCACGGTGGCCCGCATCTCCGACTCCGACCCGGAGATGCTGCGCTATTTCGACAGCGTCGGGATCAATCTCGACTCGCGGGTGCGGGTGCTGACCCGCCGCGAATTCGCCGGCATGATCTCGGTGGCGATCGAATCCGCCGACGGCGCCGAGGCCACCGTCGACCTGGGCAGCCCGGCGGCCAGGGCGATCTGGGTGACCCCGGTTTAGTCGGTCAGCAGGCCCTTGGCGATGTGGGTGACCTGAACCTCGTTGCTGCCGGCGTAGATCATCAGTGACTTGGCGTCGCGCGCCAGCTGCTCCACCCGGTACTCGGCCATGTAGCCGTTGCCGCCGAACAGCTGCACGGCCTCCATCGCGACCTCGGTGGCCGCCTCCGACGAGTACAGTTTGATCGCCGACGCCTCGGCCAGGGTCAGCGGTTTACCGGCCTGTTGGCGCTCGACGATCTGAAAGACCATGTTCTGCACGTTCATTCGAGCGATTTCCATCTTGGCCAGCTTGAGTTGGATCAGCTGGAACTGCCCGATGTTCTTGCCCCACAGCGTTCGGCTCTTCGCGTAATCCACGCAGAGGCGGTGACATTCGTCGATGATGCCCAGCGCCATCATCGCGATGCCGATCCGTTCGGCCGCGAAGTTCGCCCGGGCGCTGTCGCGGCCGTCGCCGTCGTCGTGCCGTTCGCTCTCGCCGAGCAGCCGGTCCGGGCTCAGGCGGACGTTGTCGAAGAACAGCTCGCCGGTGGGCGAGGACATCATGCCCATCTTCTTGAACGGCTTGCCCTGCGTCAGGCCCGGCATGCCCGAGTCGAGCACGAAGACCAGCACGGGGCGGTTCCGCTTGTCGACCTTGCTATCCGGGGAGGCGTCACCCTCGTCGAGCTTCGCGTACACGACCAGGACGTCGGCGTAGGGCCCGTTGGTGATGAACGTCTTCTGCCCGTTGAGGATGTAGTCCGCGCCGTCCCGCCTGACGTAGGTCTTCATCCCGCCGAACGCGTCCGAGCCCGAATCCGGTTCCGTGATGGCCCACGCCGCGATCTTTTCCAGCGTCATCAGCTCGGGCAGCCAGCGTTCCTTTTGGGCCAGCGTCCCGCGGCTCATGATGGTCGCCGCGCCCAGGCCGAGGCTGACCGACGCGGTGGAGAGCAATCCGATGCTGACCCG
>NZ_MBEM01000075.1:0-7939 GCF_001954045.1 Mycobacterium sp. SP-6446
CCGCCCGGCAGCCCCGCCTGAACCTGGGCGCGCTCCGCGGGACGCAGGTCCTGCAATCGCATCAGGTGACAGTCGAGGTGCCCTCCGGACTGGCTGTAACTGATAAGCGACAGTTCATTGCGCGCGTTGAGACAACCCACCAAATAAGGGTCGTGCAGTGACACGCCCAGCATCGACCCTTGAATTCCCCGCACGATCGAGACGATGCCGTTATATTCGGCGACGTAATAGTTGCTTCGGATTACGGTTCGCACGATGGCCAGGCCGGCAAGCACCAGCAGGACGATCAGCGTCACGAAGATAAACATCCTGCGCCGCGGCCACCGCGGTCGGCTTGGCGTTTCTTCTTGTGGCGCAACCCGTTTCGCGGCCTCTTTGCGCGGGCTGATCGCGGACGCCCGGCCGGCCGATGTGTTGGGCAGGGTGGTCAGTTGGTCTTCTTCACCCGACACCGCCCCCGCGAGAATCGGCTGGGTCTGGCCGTAGTCGTAGTCGACGACGTCGGCCACCACGACCGTCACGTTGTCGGGTCCGCCGCCACGCAACGCCAATTCGATGAGGCGGTAAGCGCTTTCGGCGACGTCGGGGATCTGCAGGGCCTCGAGGATGGTTTCATCGCTGACTGGGTCGGACAGCCCGTCCGAGCAGAGCAGGTAGCGATCGCCGGCCCGCGCTTCCCGCATGGTCAACGTCGGCTCGACCTCGTGGCCAGTCAGCGCACGCATGATCAGCGATCGTTGCGGGTGGCTGTGCGCCTCTTCCCGCGTGATCCGTCCTTCGTCCACCAGGGTTTGGACAAAGGTGTCGTCCTTGGTGATCTGCGTCAGCTCGCCGTCGCGCAGCAGATAGCCGCGCGAGTCCCCGATGTGCACCAATCCAATACGGTTGCCCGCGAACAAGATTGCGGTAAGGGTGGTGCCCATCCCCTCGAGCTCGGGTTCCATCTCGACCTGTGCGGCGATGGCCGAGTTGCCGGCGCGCACCGCCGCGTCGAGCTTGGCGAGCAGGTCACCACCCGGTTCGTCGTCGTCCAGATGGGCCAGCGCGGCGATCACCAATTGAGAAGCCACTTCGCCAGCGGCGTGGCCACCCATGCCGTCAGCCAGCGCCAACAGCCGTGCGCCGGCATAGACCGAGTCTTCGTTGTTGGCGCGTACCAGGCCGCGATCGCTGCGGGCCGCATATCGCAGGACCAGGGTCACGGGCGCAACTCGATTGCCGTTTTGCCGATCCGAACCGGCGTTGCTATTGGGACTCGTACCGCAGTCGTCACCTTCGCCCTGTCAAGGTAAGTGCCGTTGGTCGATCCTAGATCCTCGACGTACCATTCCGAGCCGCGCTGAGACAGCCTGGCGTGCCGTGTCGAGGCATAGTCATCGGTCAGCACCAGCGTCGAATCGTCAGCGCGCCCGATGAGCACGGGCTGCCCGCTGAGCGTGATTCGCGCGCCCGCCAGTGAACCCTCGGTCACCACCAAATAGCGGGCAGCGTGGCGGCGCTGCCGCGAGGGTAGGAGCGTCCCCCGTAACGCCAAGCCGCGACGCACCATGACGGCACCCGTGGGTGCGTAGATGTCGGTCCGCAGGATTCGCAGCACCGACCAGATGAATACCCATAACAACATTAAAAATCCGGCACGCGTCAGTTGCAGTACTAGTCCCTGCATCTGGCGTCCTTTCCGTCCTGGCGTCGCACCCCTCGCATCGGTGACGCCGAGCACATCGGCAACGTCACGATACTTGGACGGTGGTCGGCGCGGGGCGAAGCACGGCAGCTTTGAGCCCGCTGCGATCAGTGGATCCGAACGATGATCTCCGAGTGGCCCAAACGGATGACGTCGCCGTCGGCCAACTGCCACTCCTGTACCGGCGCGTTGTTGACGGTCGTGCCGTTGGTGGAATTGAGGTCGGTCAGCAGCGCCACGTGTCCATCCCAGCGGATTTCAAGATGACGGCGCGACACACCGGTGTCGGGCAACCGGAACTGGGCATCCTGTCCACGACCCACGATGTTGGCGCCTTCGCGCAGCTGATAGGTCCGACCGCTGCCGTCGTCGAGCTGCAGGGTGACCGAAGTCCCGGCGGCGCCGTAGGCGCCCCCTGCGTAACCGCCGTAGCCGCCGCCTGCGGGTTGACCGTAATCGGCCTGGCCGTAGTCGGCCGACTGTCCGTACTCGTAGTCGCGCGACGGCGGTTCGGCGTATCCGCCCGCGGGAGGGGCGTACCCGCCGCCCCCGCCCGGAATGTGCTCGGCGTACTGGGTGTAGTCGCCTTGCCCATAGTCCTGCTGGCCGTACTCTTGCTGGCCGTACTCCGGCTGGGCGTACTCCTGCTGCCCGTATCCCTGGCCGCCACCCTGCTGGTAACCCTGGTCGTAGCCGGCGCCCTGGTCGGGGTAAGGCGGTCGAGGCTGTTCGGGTACGCCTTGCGGCGGTGCGTAGCCGGCGTCGTCCTGGCGAGCCGGCCCGCGACCGTATTCGCCGTAACCGCTGCTGTAGCCAGGCTGGCCGCCTGCGGGCTGACCGCCGCCAGGAGGTCCGTAGCCACCACCTTGGCGGTAGCCCTGGTCGTAGCCCTGGCCGCCGTAGCCGCCGGCGGGCGCCGGGGGGCGCTGCTCATACGACGGCGGGGGGCCGCCCTGGCCCTGGTCGGGGTATCCGCGGCCCTGGTCTTGGTAGCCGCGCTGGTCGGGGTAACCGCCTTGATCGGGGTATCCGCCCCGCTGGTCTTGGTAGCCACCCTGGTCGGGGTATCCGCCGCGCTGGTCTTGGTAGCCACCCTGGTCGGGGTATCCGCCGCGCTGATCTTGGTAACCGCCCTGCTCGGGGTGGCGAGGCGGGGGGTAGCCACCGGGGGGTGGGTAGCCGCCCTGCTCCGGCGGATATCCACCTCGTGGGTCGGCCCCGCCCTGCGGGTCCTGGCCGCCGCGCTGATCGTCTTGGGGACGCGGGTAGCGCTCGTCGTAGTAGTCGTCGCCGGGCCGCCCCTGCCCCTGACCGCCGCGGTAGCTCGAATTGTCAGTCATTGGTGGTACTCCTGGTTCTGCGCTGAACGCCTGATTGAATTGTGGCCGGGCGGGCTCGTTGTCCGTCGGGCGGGGCTCGACATCGGGGTTGACAGCACCGCGGGCGCGGAACTGGCCGGTGTGCAGGTTCGGCGACTGCTCGAACCGAACCACAACCTCACCATACGTTTGCCACCCCTGTTCATAGATATAGTCAGCCAAGTACCTAGCGAAAACGCTCGACGTGAGATCGGGATCCGCGCGCACCTTCTCAAAGTCGTGCATACCGAGGGTAATGATGTATTCGTTGGGGGCCAAAAAACGATTGCCCTGAAGTGGCCGCACGCCGTCTTCGGCTTCGCGGCGCAATAGGGCCTCGACCTCCTGCGGAACTACCGATCCCCCGAACACTCGGGCAAACGCATCGCCGACGGTCGCCTCGAGTTTGCGCTCGATCCGTGCAACGAGCCCTTTGTGGCTACTCATGTTTCAGCGCTCGCCCGCACTTGTCTCGGCATATCGGCGGCGCAAGGCAAACGCCTCGCCCGCATGTCGCATCACTCAAGCATGGTATCGGGACACCTTGACGCTGCGGCACCGTGAGAACTCTGAGAATCGCATCACGCCAGCTCAGTACGGGCCGCGGCCCGGCGCGAGAGCTCCCGGGCCCGCGCGAGCGAGTGGGGAACGCGGCCACTACAGTGGTATGGTCCTTCGGTTGTTTCCCCGGGCGAGTGGCGGAATGGCAGACGCGCTGGCTTCAGGTGCCAGTGTCCTTCGGGACGTGGGGGTTCAAGTCCCCCTTCGCCCACCGAGCGGTTCGCACCGCACTTGTGTTGCACTACCTCAGTTTTGGGAGCGCGTGACGGGGTCGTCGCCCTCGTCATCCCAATTGGCCCATTCGGGAAGTGGCGTGTTCGGCATGGCCCCGAGCGCGGATGCCTCGTAGCCGGGTTGGGTGCGGTGCGCTTTCCAGCGTGGATCCGACCTATTCGCTCGGGAGCGCTTAACGCCTCGCGTGATCAGAGCGACGGTGGCTCCGACGATAAAAACGATCAGCGCGACCTTGAGGACCAGCAGCACCATGTCAACGCGGATCCTTCGGCTGCGTCATTGCCCAGCCCTTGACGTCGGCGGTGACCGGGTCGGTGATGTCGTCGAATTCGGGATGCTTCTTGAGCACCGTTTGAACCATCGAGCACACCGGAACAATGCGTTTGCCTTCGTCGCGGGCGGCGTTGAGCGCCTCTTCGACCAGGATGGTCGCCAGCCCTCGCCCGCCGAATTCGGGATCGACGACGGTGTGGTGGAAGACGCGCTGGTTGCCGCGGTCGGCATAGTCGGCATGCCCGACGGTCCGTCCTTCGACGGCAATCGTGTACGTCTGGTGTCCCGCGGTGACGATGGTCGGTGCACCGGTTTTGTCTGTAGTCATTAGGGATCCTTTCTCTCGGGGATGGGTCGCGGCCGCAGCCGTGCGTTCGGCAGTGGCGGCGCAGGCAGGCGGGTGACCGAGCCCTGGTAGCCGCGGACTGCGCCGAAGCGTTGGTCGGCGTCCTGCCACTGTTGGCGATAGCTGACGATCTCGTCGTGACTGCGCCCGACGAAGTTCCACCACATCACGAGCTCCTCGGTGAAGGGCGCCCCGCCCAGCAGCAGCACCCGCGCGGGCCGGTCACCCGTGTTCTGCAGCCGCAGCGTCGTGCTGCCCGCACCTTGATAACCGAGGTCGGCAACCCCCAGAGCGGTGCGGCCGAGCTGCACTGCACCGAAATCGCACAGCACACCGTGCTCGAATGCCGGGTCGACGTCCAGGTCCAGCCGGGCGTTCGAATCGAGGTCGAGCTGGGCGCCGAGTAGCGGCGTGAAGGTGTGCACGGGCGAACGGCTGCCGGACAGTTCCCCGAGAAATACCCGCGCGACCGCGCCGGGCAGCGAAATCGGCGGCGGCGCATGGTGGGCGAAATCGCGCGCGGTCTCACGATCAGAATCGGGAAGTGCCACCCAGAGCTGTGCGCCATGCAAGACGGCGCCCGTGTCCACCGATACTTCGGAATGGCAGATGCCCGCGCCCGCCGTCATCAGGTTGAGTTCGCCGGGTCGGACCATGGCGTGTACGCCGGCACTGTCGCGGTGCTCCACTTCCGCGCTGAACAACCAACTCACGGTCTGCAGTCCCGTGTGCGGGTGCGGGGGCACGTCCATGCTCGCCCGCACCGGGCCGTAGTGGTCGATAAAACACCACGCGCCGATCAGCGAGCGTTGCCGTTGCGGCAGGGTTCGCTGTACCCGGATCGCTCGCGGCCCGCCCAGCGGAACTTCTCGTGGATGCAGCACCTCGATGCCCGCGACCCGTGAAGCGCTGCAGGCTACTTCGGTTGGCGCGGCTTCAAGGTTGCTCATCGTTCACCCTCCGTCCGGGGGTGTTGAGACGGCGTCGATACCGCGACGATACCCAAGTCCCGCTACCGTCCCGGCGGGCGCAGCACCTTCATCGCGAGCCGCATGACCGGTTCGGGGATCCGATCCTGCATCGACAACGCGGCCTCAGCGGCGCGAGATCGCAATGGCGCGCCGCGACCGAAGACCCGGTTCAGCGGTCCCCCGGACGGCTCGATCACCACGTGCAGCGGCGGTGTCCCCACGGCGGCACCCAACGCGTTCGAGATTACCATCCGTTGAATCTCGCTGGTGCCTTCAAAGATGGTGTATAGCTTGGCATCTCGATACCACTTCTCCACCGGATGGTCGGTGATGTAGCCCCAGCCGCCCAAGGTCTGGATGGCGCGTTCGGTGGCCTTGACGGCCACCTCACTGGCCGCGAGTTTCGACATCGACCCCTCGCCCCGCTCGAAGGGGACGTTGTTGGCCGCCATCCACGAGGCGCGCCAAGTCAGCAGCCGAGCGGCGTCGATCTGGGTCGCAAGGTCGGCCAGGGGGAATGCGATGCCCTGGTTGTCGATGATGGGTCCGCCGAAGGCCTCTCGTTCGGTGGCGTAGGACGTCGCGTACTCCAATGCGGCGCGCGCGATCCCGATCGCTTGGGCGGCGACCATCGGACGCGTCTGTTCGAAGGTCCCCAAAGTCGCCGAGCCCGAACGTTGTCCGCCCGCCACCGCTTCGCGCGCCTTGGCGAGCTTGTGTTCGAGCTTGTCTTGCCCGCCAAGGAGGTTGGCACCGGGAATCCGGACATCCTCCAACATCAACTCGGCGGTGTGGGAGGCCCGACAGCCGAGCTTGTCGAGCTTTCGCACCATCTTCAGTCCGGGGGTCCCGCCCGGGATCACGAACAGCGCCTGGCCGCGGTGGCCGAGTTCCTCGTCGACCACCGCATTGACCACATGCACGTTGGCGATGCCGCCATTGCCGATCCACATCTTGTGGCCGTTGATAACCCAGTCGTCTCCGTCGCGGCGAGCATGCGTGCGCAGGTTGCGGACGTCGCTGCCGCCTTCGGGTTCGGAGATCGCCAGCGCCGCGAGTTTGAGATCGCCTGGTGTACCGAAACATTCGGGTGCCCACTGCAACATTTGCTCGGGGGAAGCGGCTTGGCCGATCGCCGACAACGCCAGCGCCGGCATGACGATCGCCAAACCAATCCCCGCGCATCCCCAAAACAGCTCCTCCATGAACATCGGCAAGGAGACGCCGGTCGAATCACCGATCAAGTCGCGGTAAAACAAAGGGCTGTAGAAGCCTCGCCGGGCCGCCTCCTCCAGCACCGGCCAGGGAAACTCCTGCCGCTGGTCGTAGTCGAGTGCGACCGGACGGATCACTTCTTCGGCGAACTCGTGGGTGCGCCGGGCCAGATCGTGTTGCGCGGCCGTCGGAGTCAGGTCGAACGTCATGGATGCGCTCTACCCGGTGGGCCGGGTCAGCAAACGGCTGACCGGCCAGACATTGCAGGCGTCAGGCGGCCGAACGGGGGCCGACTTGGGCGAGCGGTAGGTGCACCACCACCGCGGGTACCGCAACGACGTCATGTTCGCGGCGCGCGAGCAGCGCCGCATTTTCGGGCAGCTGTCGGGAATTGATCTCTCCGGCGGCGATCCGCCGGAGAACGTCGTGGGCGCGGGCGAGCTGGTCGCGCTTGCGGTACTGACCACCCGGCAGTTTCACGCCGGCCCACACTCCGTATTCCTCCCGGTGTGCGATGGCGTGCTGGGCGCATCGCCGCTGCTGCGCCAGCGGGCAGCGACGCAGGCATTGGAGCCGCGCCTCGGTGGCCGACTGCTCGTAAGCGCGCGCCTTCGCCGCGCCGTCACCACCGTCATCATCGGGGTAGCCGAACCATAGTTCCGGGTTGGCTGCGCAGGGATGTCCCATGTCGGTCTCCTTGTCGGTGAAACGTAGACAAAAGCGTATACACGTATACGGCCCACGCGCAAGAGAAACGTGACAAAAACATATATACAACGTCGATGGAGCTGGTCTGTGTAATATCCGGCCTATGGCCGGAGCCTGCGGTGAGCCGTGAATCGGCCGGTGCCGCCATCCGCGCGTTGCGCGAGTCGCGCGATTGGTCGCTGGCAGAGCTCGCCGCCGCGACCGGCGTCAGCGTTATGGGACTGAGCTATCTTGAGCGCGGCGCTCGCAAGCCGCACAAAAGCACAGTTCAGAAGGTTGAAAATGGGCTCGGCTTGCCGCCTGGGACTTACTCGCGGCTGTTGGTGGCCGCCGATCCGGATGCCGAGCTGGCCCGGCTGATCGCGGCGCAGCCGCCCGAAACCATGTCCGCGCGGCCGGCCGGCGCGGTCGTCGTCGACCGTCACAGCGACACCGAAGTGCTGGAAGGCTATGCCGAAGCGCAGCTCGATGCCCTCAAATCTGTCATCGATCGGCTGCCGGCGACGACATCAAACGAATATGAGACGTATATTCTCTCTGTGATCGCGCAATGCGTGAAGGCAGAGATGCTGGCCGCCAGCTCATGGCG
>NZ_MBEM01000076.1:0-5442 GCF_001954045.1 Mycobacterium sp. SP-6446
TGAACGAGGGCGTGGACAGCAACCTGCGCGACTCGCTAGCCAACGAGGCTCGCGCGCAGGCTGTCAATTTCGCGACGACGGATGCCGCGGCCGCCTATGCCGCTTTCGCGGAGCGGCGAGAGCCGTCGTTTACTGGTCGGTGGGCGCTGTCAAAATCTGACGAGGAACAACGGAGTGAACATGCGTGAGACAGTCATCGTTGAGGCGGTACGCACGGCAGTCGGTAAGCGCAACGGCGGGTTGTCCGGCATGCATGCCGCCGACCTGTCCGCGGTCGTCCTAAACGAACTGCTGGACCGCGCCGGCGTCGGCCCGGACATCGTGGATGACGTGATCTGGGGCTGTGTTTCGCAAGTGGGCGATCAGTCCAGCAACATCGGGCGCTACGCGGTGCTGGCGGCCGGCTGGCCCGAGAGCATCCCAGGGACTACGGTCAACCGCGCGTGTGGTTCCAGCCAGCAGGCCCTCGACTTCGCGGTGCAGGCCGTCATGTCGGGCCAGCAGGATGTCGTAGTGGCCGGCGGCGTCGAGGTGATGAGCCGCGTCCCGCTCGGCGCGGCCAGGGCAACCGGGATGCCATACGGTCCGAAAGTCCTTGCCCGCTATGACGATTTCTCCTTCAATCAGGGTCTGTCGGCGGAGATGATCGCCAAGAAGTGGGGATTCTCCCGCAACCAGCTCGATGAGTACTCCGTGCAATCCCACGAACGCGCCGCCGCGGCCCAGGACAGTGGGGCCTTCACCGAGCAGATCGTCCCGGTCTTTACCGAGGGCGAGCAGGGCACGGTCGTCGTCGCCGACGAGGGGGTGCGGCGGGGGACCACCGTGGAGAAACTCGCCGCGCTCAAGCCCGCGTTCGTCGACGATGGCGTGATCCACGCGGGCAATTCGTCGCAGATCTCCGACGGCGCGGCGGCACTGTTGGTGACGACGTCGGAGATGGCGGTTTCGCTGGGGCTGACGCCGCTCGTCCGCTACCGCGCCGGCGCGGTCACCGGAGCCGATCCGGTGCTGATGCTCACCGGCCCAATTCCGGCGACCGAGAAGGTGCTGAAAAAGGCCGGCGTCGCGCTGTCCGAAGTTGGCGCGTTCGAGGTGAACGAGGCCTTCGCGCCGGTGCCGCTGGCGTGGATCGCCGAGACCGGCGCCGACCCCCGCGTGGTGAATCCGCTGGGCGGCGCGATCGCGCTGGGCCACCCGCTGGGCGCATCCGGCGCGGTACTGATGACCCGCATGGCTCACCACATGCGCGATAACGGCATTCGTTTCGGGCTGCAGACCATGTGCGAAGGCGGCGGCACGGCCAACGCCACCTTGGTCGAGCTCATCTCCTAAAGCCCGTCGAGAATCGGTCTCGGTTGAGACCCTTGTCACAGCCGGCAAACCAACCTACTGTGTGTTCAGTAGGTTGGTGACCGATCGATACAAGGAGTCCGGTGCCCGTCGCACGGCGGTACGACACGCTTCTCGCCAAAGGCGAGGACCGCAAGCAGCGGATCCTCGACGTCGCGCAACGCCTGCTCACGCGCAATGGCTGGCGCAACACGACGCTGGCCCAGATCGCCGGCGAGGCCGGGGTCACGCCGGCGGGGCTGCTGCATCACTTCGAATCCAAGGAGCAGCTGCTGCATGCCGTGCTCGACGCGCGTGACCTGGACGACGACACCCACGCCGACCGCGCCGGCGATCTCCTCGTCGAGATCGCCCGCGTCGCCGAGCGCTTCAACCGGGCGCCCGAAATGCTGGGCACTTTCACCGTCCTGCTGGTCGAAAACATCCTTCCCGACGCCCCGCTGCACGACCGCATGCTGGCCAGGCAGCGCGAAGCGATCGACATTGTGGCCGAGCTGATCCGGCTGGGTCAGGCCGACGGCCGGTATCGCGCCGACATAGACCCCGCCGTCAAGGCAGTGGAAATTCTCGCCTTCGTCCACGGAATGGAAACAATATGGTTGCTCAACCCTTCGATACCGCTGACCGAGGTGTTCAAGGAGTACGCGGAGTCGCTGGCGCGGGACTTCGCGCCGCCGACCAAGACTTGAGGTACCGGCTCGACGTCGTCGCCGGCGACGTCGCCGACGTCGTGCGATTCGCCGGCGGGTGGCTCTTCGACCGGGCGATGGCGGGATGGGACGTCACCGTGCTGATCGCCGACCGTCCCGACGACCGGCCGCTGCAGATCCTCGGTGTGCAGATACTCGATCTCGAAGACGCGCTGGCCTCGATGGACACCCGGCCCCGACCCCAGGCCCTGGCGGCCGGCGCGGATCTCTTCGGATGCGACTCGCGGGTCCGCCAAGGCGTGTTGCAGGCCCTGGATCACGGCGTCACCGAGGTCACCCTGTGGGGCGAGACGTGGCCGGCCGAGGTCGATGGCAGCGTCGGCCTGGTGCAACACCGGTTGAGCACGGCCGCGCAGATATTCAAGGCGCGCGCGCTCGCCGCCGCCGCGATGCCGCACGACTCGATCGATCACGTCGAAACTTTCCGCAGCGGTCTGCTGGCCTGCCCGTCGGTCGCCGCCGATCTCGTGCCCGCCGGCTAGCCCGGATCCGTATTCCGACAGCAGCTCCGTCGCCGTTTGACGACGACCACGCCGTGTGGAAATGTAATACTCATCTCTGAGAGGCTCATTCTCACTGTTGAGATTCGAACGGAGCAACACGGTGAACGACTTCACCAAGGTGGACTTCTTCCGCGGCAAGGAGCTCATCGCTGACCCGTACCCCTACTACGAGGCTCTGCGGCAACAATGCCCGGTCACTCGGGAATCCCACCACGGCGTCACGATGGTGACTGGCTGGGAAGAAGCCTGTGCCGTGCTGAACGACGCCGAGACTTTCTCCTCGTGCATCTCGGTGACCGGTCCGTTTCCCGGGTTCCCGGTGCCGCTCGAGGGCGACGACGTGACCGAGTTGATCGAGCAGCACCGCGACGAGCTGCCGTTCAGCGACCAGCTGCCGACGCTGGATCCGCCGACCCACACCAACCACCGCTCCCTGCTGATGCGGCTGATCACCCCGAAGCGCCTCAAAGAGAACGAGGACGCGATGTGGACGCTCGCCGACCAGGCCCTCGACGATTTCCTGGCACCCGGCCACGGCGAATGGATCAAGGGCTTCGCCGGCCCGTTCACGCTGCTCGTCATTGCCGACCTGCTGGGTGTGCCCCTGGAAGACCGTGACAAGTTCGTCAAGGGCATCGCCGAGCACGCGGGTGGCGGCATCGGCGGCACGGGCAAGGAGTCGCTGTCACACAGCCCGCTGGAATTTCTCTACGGCCTTTTCTCCGACTACGTCCGGGACCGCCGCCGCGCGCCCCGCGACGACGTGCTGACCGGCCTGGCGACCGCCACCTACCCCGACGGCTCGATACCCGAGGTCGAGGACGTGGCCCGCGTCGCCAGCAATGTTTTCTCGGCGGGCCAGGAGACCACCGTGCGGCTGCTCGGCGCCGCGCTGCAGACGCTCGGGGAGCGTCCCGACATCCAGGCGCAGTTGCGCAAGGACCGCAGCATGATTCCCAACTTCATCGAAGAGGCGCTGCGCATCGAGAGCCCGGTCAAGGGCGACTTCCGGATGAACCGGGTACCGGTCAATGTGGGTGGGGTCGACCTGCCCGCGGGCACCACGGTGATGGTGGTGCAGGCGGCCGCCAACCGGGACCCGCGCCGCTTCGAAGACCCGACCACATTCGATCCCGGCCGCAAGAATGCTCGCCAGCACATCTCGTTCGGACGCGGGATCCACAGCTGCCCGGGCGCACCGCTGGCGCGAGCCGAAACACGGGTGGCGATCGAGCGATTGCTCGACCGGACTTCGGACATCAGGATCGACGAGCGCTTTCATGGTCCTGCGAATGACCGCCGCTATCAATATGTTCCGACGTACATCCTGCGCGGCCTCACGGAACTGCACCTGGAGTTCACGCCGGCATGAAAGTCACAGTGGACGACCAGCGCTGCCGCGGTCACGGCGTTTGCACGACGCTGTGTCCGGAAGTGTTCAGCCTGACCGACGATGGCTACGCGGAGGCGATAGCGTCCGAGGTCCCAACGGAATTCGAGGGGGCCACGGAAGAGGCCATCGAGTGCTGCCCGGAACAGGCGATCAGCAAGATTTAGTCACGCACGCGGATAGGGAGATTCAATGGCCAAGGGGCCCAAGGGTTATGTCATCCTCACCGAGGCCATCAAGGACCCGGAAGGCATGAAGGCCTACGGCAAAGCGGCGGGGGCGGCGATGGGCGGTGTCAACATCCTCGCCGTGGACACCGCACCCGAAGTCGTCGAGGGCACCTGGCATGGCGACCAAACCGTCGTTCTGGAGTTCGAATCGGTCGATGCGGCCCGCGCCTGGTACGAATCGGAGGCCTACCAAAACGCGGCGAAACTGCGCCAGGCGGCCGCCGACTGCAATGCGGTCATCCTTGCCGGGTTCGGTGGCTAATCGCTGGCAGCTTTCACCGAGCGTGAAGCCATTGCGAAAAATCGGCAAAAATTTCGCAGCAGGTTCACACTCGACGATGCCCTAGCCCACTTGCTCGGGACACGCCCCAGCTAGCCCTCGACGACGGAGATAGCCTGGCGGGGGCATTGACGGACGGCCTCGCGCACGTCCGACTCGATCTCCGGGGTGACTTCCTCCTGCAACACGGTCAGCATGTCGTCGTCGCCGAGGTGAAAGACCTCGGGATTGATGCCCATGCAGACGCCGTTGCTTTCACACAGCCCCCAGTCGACTTCGATCTTCTTCGTCATTGCGGTCCTCCTTACCGCAGTACCTTGACGGGTACGTTCTGCCACCCCGCGACGTTCTGCATGTGTACGCGCTGCAGGCCGTCCCAGTTCACTTCGTAGCGGGGCATGAAGTCGAGCAGCCGCTCCAGCGCGATTCTGCTTTCCAGGCGGGCCAACGCCGCACCGAGGCAGCTGTGAATCCCGTATCCGAGGCCGACGTGCTGTGCCTCGGTGTGGTCGCGCTCGATGTCGAAGGTTTCGGCGTTGGTGAATGCGTCCGGATCGCGGTTCGCCGCAGCGCCGCAAAGGAATACCGGTTTGCCCGCAGGAATCACACCTGCACTGACGTGTGCCTCTTTCAGGGTGTAGCGGACGTTGTATTGGACCGGGCCTTCGTAGCGCAACAACTCCTCGACCGCCCCCGGGATTTTGTCGCGGTCATCGAGGAGCTTCTGCCACTGGTCCGGGTGACGCGCGAAGAGCACAGCCGCGTTGCCGAGCAGCTTGGTCACGGTCTCGGCGCCCGCTCCGCCCAAAAGGGTGGCGAAGCCGGTGATCTCGATATCGTCGAGCTTGCGCAGCTGACCGTCATCGCCGGGAATCTCGGCGGCAATAAGCCTGCTGATCATGTCGTCTTGCGGGTTTTCGCGCCGCTCCTGCACTAGGCCGAAGTAGTACATCGCGGTATCGATGTTGGCCTGCAT
>NZ_MBEM01000077.1:0-12910 GCF_001954045.1 Mycobacterium sp. SP-6446
AAAGCCTCGCAACGGATCTGGGGCGCAATCTGCTCCTCGAGCAGCTGCACTACCGTCACGAACTGCTGTACTACAAGGTGCTCGAAGACCATCTGACCGAGCTGATGCCGGTGGTCTACACGCCCACCGTGGGCGAGGCCATTCAGCGCTTCTCCGACGAATACCGTGGGCAGCGCGGGCTTTTTCTGACCATCGACGAGCCCGACGAGATCGGCGAGGCCTTCGAAACGTTCGGATTGCAACCGGACGACGTCGACCTGATCGTCTGCACTGACGCCGAAGCCATCTTGGGTATCGGCGACTGGGGTGTGGGCGGAATCCAAATCGCCGTCGGCAAATTGGCGCTCTACACCGCCGGCGGCGGCGTCGATCCCCGTCGTTGCATCGCGGTGTCACTCGATGTCGGCACGGATAACGAACAGCTATTGCGAGACCCGTTCTATTTGGGCAACCGCCACGCCCGGCGCCGCGGCGAGGAGTACGACGAGTTCATCAGGCGCTACATCGAGACCGCCCACGCGATGTTTCCGCATGCCATCCTGCATTTCGAGGACTTCGGGCCGCTCAACGCCCGGAAGATCCTGCAGACCTACGGCGACGACTACTGCGTGTTCAACGACGACATCCAGGGCACCGGGGCGGTGGTCGTGGCCGCCGTCTACGGCGGCTGCCACATCACCGGTGTTCCGCTGCGCGACCAGAAAGCGATCGTCTTCGGGGCCGGGACCGCCGGCATCGGTGTCGCCGATCAGATCCGGGATGCGATGGTCGCCGACGGCGCCACCGACGAGCAAGCCAGGTCGCAGATCTGGCCGATCGACAAGCAGGGCCTGCTGTTCGACGACATGGACGACCTGCGCGCTTTCCAGGTGCCCTATGCCAAGAACCGCCAGCAGCTCGGTGTGGCCGCCGGGGCCCGGGTGGGATTGGTGGACGCGATCAAGCTGGCGTCACCCACCATCCTGTTGGGTTCGTCGACGGTGTTCGGCGCGTTCAACCAGGAGGTCGTCGAGGCGATGACCGCGTCCTGCGAACGGCCGATGATCTTCCCGCTGTCCAACCCGACCTCGCACATGGAGGCCATGCCCGCCGATGTGCTGCAGTGGTCCAAGGGCAGGGCGCTGATCACCACCGGCACCCCGGTCGCCCCAGTCGAGTACGACGGCACCACCTACACCATTGGCCAGGCCAACAACGTGCTGGTATTCCCCGGAATCGGCCTGGGCATCATCGTCGCCCGGGCGCGGCTGTTCACCCCGGGCATGTTGCAGGCGGCGGCGAAAGCCATTGTGCGGCAGGCCAGTCCGGCAAACCCTGGCGATTCGCTGTTGCCCGATGTGCAGAACCTGCGTGACATCTCGGCGGCGGTCGCGGAGGCCGTCTACCGCGCCGCCGTCGAAGACGGAGTGGCGACCCGGGAGCACGACGATGTTCGGCAGGCCGTGCACGACGCGATGTGGCGGCCGGTCTACGACTAGCCCGGGTTTAGGGCGTCGAGTGTGAATCCTCGGCTTTCAGTGTGAATCCTGCGCTTTCAGTGTGAGCTGGTGGCGGGATTCAGGCGATTTTCCCGCCCTGAACGCACACGCAAAGCCCAGGATTCACACTCGACATTAGGTAGCCCATGCGCCCTCCTGAAGTATGTTGTGGTCGCGGCACATTCGAGATCGCGCGGACGCTACGCCGATCACAGTTTGTCATATCCCAGCGAAACGGACCGGCCCCAACGGGGCCGGTCCGATCCAATGTGAGGTTCGATTACTCGCAACGTGGCGCGTTACACCTCGATCGTCTGGCTGACGTACGTCTCCCACGTTGCAATCTGGCCAGCCTCGATCAAGGCGGCCTGCATCTCAGGATCGCCCATCAAGTCCTGCTGGATCTGGCCGTACCGCGCCCAATCCTCGGCGGTGGAGAGCAGGCCGATGGTGTTGGTCGCCGGACCGCCGACCATGGTCGCAAGCACGGTGATGTTCTCGGCGCCGTGCTTGCGGGCTAGGTCAGTTGTCTTCTTGAGTTGCTTCTGCACCTCGTCCCACTGGACGCCCGGATTTGGGTGGATTGTTACGAACGAGACGATGGTCATGGTGGTGCCTCCTCAACCGTTGTGGCTGTTTGCCACAGGGCAAGCCAACACCCGAATGCCATCGAAAGCTAGACCCAAAATTCGCAGAACACCGACCGGTGGTCCGTCCATCGCTGCGCGACGGAACCGGGTAGACCCCCAGCGGGTCTACGCAGTCATTTTGTTGTCTTTACATTGAATGCAGTACTCGTCGTTCTGCCTGCGCGTTTCGTGTATCTCATCGCATTCAGGACACTGTTGAATGTATTTGTGGCTCGGATTGCAATCGGGCGACATTAATTTTTGCTTTTGCCGCAATTTGTTTGCTGAGGCCCTAGGCTTGTTAGACAACATTCTAATAGATTTCCGTAGTCATCGGTTATTTTGATCTTCAATTAAGGTTTGCTCGAGGCTGGACATCGCCGTCCTGCGCTCACTAGCAGTAGCAGTTCCCCGCGTTCGGGCGTTCAATCACTGTTCCATAGCCTTCCCGCGATCCCGCGGATGTGCCCTCCGCATGTCGGGGACGTTGGCGTCAGGTCCCGAGATACTGGCCGCGCCGTTGCGGTAGGCGATGAGGCTGCGGCCATTTTCCGGCGAATAAACCGTCAGTGGCAGTTACGCTCCCCCGCCTGGACTCGAACCAGGAACCCTTCGGTTAACAGCCGAACGCTCTGCCAATTGAGCTACAGGGGATTAACCCGTCCCGCGCGAATCTGCGCAGATCGCGGGACGACTCTAGCGTACTGGCCCGGCCGCACCCAACTAGAAGGACGGGGAGCGGGCAGGCGAGCACCCGGCCGCGTGAGGCAGGATGGAGCCATCGATCGTCGGGAAGGAACGCTTTGATCCGGTATGTCGTGGTGCTTGCGCTGGGTTACGTGCTGGGCTCGAAGGCCGGGCGCCGCCGATACGAGCAGATCGCCGGCACCTATCGCGCGCTGACCAGCAGCCCCGTCGCCAAGTCGATGATCGAAGGCGGCCGCCGCAAGATCGCCAATCGGATTTCGCCCGACGCCGGGTTTGTGACGCTCGCCGAGATCGACGACCAGACGGCGATCGTCGAACGCCCCGCCGAGCGACAGGCCGACGAGGCCCTCACACCGTCAGATCGTCGCCGCTAGCCTGCTCCAACAGGCTGCGTCGATAGGCCTCCATCGCGACCAGGTCGCCGAACAGCGCGTGATATTCGTCGCCCTGCTCGATGGGCGACATGCGCTGCAATTTCGACTTCACCTCGGCGATCTGCCGGCCCATCCACACCTCCTGCAGACGAGCCATCACCCCGCCGATATAGCGCGGCAGCTTCTCGTCGTCGACGGCGATGGCCTCCACCCCCAGCTCGTTGATGAGGCCGGCGGTCAGCTCCGAGGTGGTCCGCTGGCGCACCGCCTCGATCCACTGCGCCCCGGTGGCGCCCGTCGACGTACCGCCGGCGGCGTCGATGGCCGCGCGCACGGCCGCATACCCGGGATGGGTGAAGCTCTCGACCGTCAGCGTGTCGAACACCGGGCCGGCGAACGCCGGGTACTGCAACGCCGACTTGAGCGCCTCTCGCTGGGGCCACAGCGTCGGGTCACGCGGGTCGGGCCGGGCAGCGGGTTCGGCCGTGGCCCGAGGTTGCTGGGCGACGCGGCGGGGGGCATCGTGTCCCCGACCGCCCTGGGCCGGGGCCTTGGACTTCTTCGCCTCGCCCCGCACCCGGTCGATGACCTGCGCGACATCGTCCCAGCCGACCCAGCCCGCGAGTTGGCGGGCGTACTCGTCGCGCAGCGTGGGGTCCTTGATCCGGCCCACCATGGGCACGCAGCGGCGTAGCGCGGCGACCCGGCCCTCGGCGCTATCCAGGTCCATCTCGGCGATCGCGCTGCGAATCGCGAACTCGAACAACGGGGTTCGCCGCGCGACCAGATCGCGCAGGGCGCCCTCGCCCGACTTCAGCCTCAGATCGCACGGATCCATGCCATCCGGGGCAACCGCGACGAAGGACTGCCCGGCCAGGTTCTGCTCGCCGTCAAAAGCCTTCAGCGCGGCGGCCTTGCCGGCCTCGTCGCCGTCGAACACATAGATCAGTTCGCCGCGAAAGAAGCTGTCGTCCATCATCAATCGGCGCAGCATCGCCAGATGCTCGTCGCCGAACGCGGTGCCGCACGACGCCACCGCGGTGGTGACCCCGGACAGATGCATCGCCATCACGTCTGTGTAGCCCTCGACGACAACCGCCTGGTGCCCCTTGGCGATGTCGCGCTTGGCCAGATCGATGCCGAACATCACCGACGACTTCTTGTACAGCTGTGTCTCGGGGGTGTTGATGTACTTGGCTTCCATCGGGTCGTCGTCGAACAGCCGCCGGGCGCCGAAGCCGATCACCTCGCCGGCCGACGTGCGGATCGGCCAGAGCAGACGCCGGTGAAAACGATCCATCGGGCCGCGACGTCCCTCCCGGGACAGGCCGGCGGCCTCGAGCTCTTTGAACTCAAAACCCTTGCGCTGCAGGTGTTTTGTCAGCGTCTCCCAGCCCGACGGCGCGAATCCGCAGCCGAAACGACGGGCCGCTTCGGCGTCGAAGTTCCGCTCGGTCAGATACTGGCGGGCCGGGGCCGCCTCGTCGGACTCCAGGGCCGCGGCGTAGAACTCGGCCGCGGCGGCATTGGCCGCGATCAGCCTGCTGCGGCTGCCACGATCGCGCTGCACGTTGGTGGCCGCAGCGCCGGTGTAGTTGATCGTGTGCCCGATCCGGTCCGCTAGCAGTTCGACGGCCTCGACAAAGCTGACATGCTCGATCTTCTGGACGAACGCATACACGTCGCCGCCCTCGCCGCAGCCAAAGCAGTGGAAATGACCGTGATTCGGGCGCACATGAAACGACGGCGACTTCTCGTTGTGGAACGGGCACAGGCCCTTCAGCGAGTCGGCGCCGGCGCGCTTCAGCTGGACGTAGTCGCCGACGACATCCTCGATGCGGACCTTTTCGCGGATGGCGGCGATATCGCGATCGGAGATGCGGCCAGCCATCGGCCCAGTCTAAAGCCCCGGCCGAGTCAGCTGGCGGGGCCGATGACGCCGCACGCGACCCGGTCCATGGCCATGTCGGTGCCGTCGGGGCCGTGCAGCATCAGCGCGGTCTTGTTGCCCGCCAGCAGCTGATCCCGGGTGAACCCATCGGTGGTGGTGACCAGGTAGCCGGAGCCGTCCTGGCGCACCTCGAGTGAGGTCAGATCGCCGCTTTCGGGTTTCCCGGTGTGCCCCGGTGCCTGGTAGTGACCGCCGGCGGACAGGAAATTCCCGGGCGCCCCGCCGCTGGGCGCAACCGAGTTCGGCTCGCACTTACCGATCTCGTGGACGTGCAGCCCGTGGAAACCGGGCGCCAGGATTCCGCCGGTGACGGTCTTGACGGTGACGGTGACGTAGCCGCCGGTGAAATCGAACGTCGCCGTGGCCACGGAGCGACCGTCGGGTGCGTTGAGTTGGGCGCTGAGCGACGCGCCGCCGGGCGACGGGCTGGCCGTCGTCGACGAATCCGGTGCACCGCTCTTGACGGGCGGCGTGGTGCCCGGCTGCGTGCTCGCTTGCTGAGGCGAATTGCATGCGCTGACGGCCATCACGGGCAGCGACAGCAGGGCGGCAACGGCGGTGAGTTTGGTCATATCGGGAGCCTAGCCCCCAAGGTATGGCTACGGACTGCCCTGCCGGGCATCGACGCGTTCCAGCCGGCCTTCGGTGTAGGAGGCGATCTGGTCGACGACGGCCCGTAGCCGGGCGCCGTCGTCGGCGGCCGCGGTGAACGCCGAGGCGAAGACCGGATCGAGCGTTCCGGGTGCGCCGGCGTACAGCCACTGGGCCACCCGGTGGATGCGTTCGCGCTGCCGGGTCTGGGTCTCGAGGTGCCGCGGGTCGGACATGATGAACTGCAGCGCCAGGATTTTCAGCAAGGCCACCTCGGCGCGCACCAGGTCGGGCACCTGCAGGTCGGCTTGGTACCGCACGAGCGGCCCGGGCCCGGCCACCGCACGCGTGGTTGCGATCGCGGCCGAAGCGAACCGTCCCACCAGTTCACTGGTCAACCGCTTGAGCGCGACCGACGAGGCCAGTGTGGCGTCGTACTTGCCGACCGCGGCAACCACTGGCAGCGCGGACAGCCGTCGTGCTGCGGCCATGAAATCGTCGGCGCTCACCCGCGAGAATTCGCTCTCCCCCAGCTTGGCCAGCGTGGCGGCCTCGTCGTCGTCGGCGAGCACGCGCAAATCGATGCGTTGCGACACCACACCGTCCTCGACGTCGTGCACCGAATAGGCGATGTCGTCGGCCCAGTCCATCACCTGTGCTTCCAGGCAAGTCCGGTCCGCCGGCGCCTCCCGACGTACCCAGTCCGCCGGCTCGAGGTCCTCGGTGTAGAAGCCGAACTTGCCCCGGCCCTTGTTTCGCGTCCACGGATACTTGGTGACCGCGTCCAGCGACGCGCGAGTCAGGTTCAGGCCCACGCTGTGGCCTTGTGCGTCAAGCACTTTGGGTTCGAGGCTGGTCAGGATCCGGAAATTCTGCGCGTTGCCCTCGAAGCCGCCGTACTCGGCGGCGACCTCGTCGAGGGCGTGCTCACCGTTGTGACCGTAGGGCGGGTGTCCGATGTCGTGGGCCAAACCGGCGAGTTCGACGAGGTCGGGGTCGCAGCCCAGGCCGACGGCCATGCCACGGCCGATCTGCGCCACTTCCAGCGAGTGCGTCAGCCGGGTGCGCGGGGTGTCGCCTTCACGGGGCCCGACGACCTGCGTCTTGTCGGCCAGCCGGCGCAGCGCGGCGCTGTGCAACACGCGGGCGCGATCCCGCGCGAAGTCGGTGCGGTGTTGTTGGCCTTCGGTACCCGGCAGACCCGCGGACTTCGGCGCTTCGGGTACCCGTCGCTGACGGTCGAAGTCGTCGTAGGGGTCTTGCTGATTCGTGGTCACCGAGGCACAGTCTGCCAGTATGCGCACGGCTCGCCCGTTCTGTGTGATGGTGGCGATCCTCGCGGCTGGGCTGCTGCTGGCTCCATCGGCCGGCGCGCAACCGCCGTTTCCGCTGCCGGGGTATGTCACCGACAACGCCGCGGTCCTGTCCGACTCCGGTCGCGCCGCGGTGACGTCGGCCGCCGACAAGCTCTACGCCGATCGCCACATCCGGCTGTGGGTGGTCTACGTCCGCGACTTCTCCGGACAGAGCGCGGAGGACTGGGCGAAGCGAACCTATAGCGCCAGCGACCTTGGTGACTACGACGCGCTGCTGGCGGTGGCCACGACCGGCCGGGCATACGCCTTTCTGGTGCCGTCCGCGATCAGGACCATCAACGCGGGTCAGGTGGATAACCTGCGGCGCAACCGGATCGAACCCGCGCTGCACGCCGGCGACTGGAGCGGCGCGGCAGTCGCCGCGGCCGACGGGCTCGATACGACGCCCCGGTCGTCGGGCCGGGTCATCCTGCTGGTGTCGCTGGGCGTCGTCGCCATCGTGGTGGTGCTTCTAGTGTTGGTCACGCGATATCGCACCCGGCGCCGCCGCGCGGCCGCGCTCGCCGCGGCGCGGAAGGTCGACCCAACTGACGCGAATGCGTTGGCCACGGTGCCGCTGGAAGCCCTCGACGATCTGTCCCGGGCCATGTTGGTGGATGTCGACAACGCGCTGCGCACGAGCAGCAACGAACTCGCGCTCGCGGTCGACGAATTCGGCGCTCAGCGCACCGAACCGTTCACACGGGCGGTGAACAACGCCAAAACAGCTCTGTCCCAAGGGTTCACCGTCCGTCAGCAGTTGGATGACGGCACACCGGAGACACCGGCGCAACGTCGCGAACTGCTCACTCGCGTGATCGTGTCGGCCGCACGCGCCGACCGTGAGCTGGAGTCACAGACCGAGGCGTTCGAGAAACTGCGCGATTTGGTGATCAACGCCGCATCGCGGCTCGACGCGCTGACCCAACAGGTCGTCGAGCTCACCGCCCGCATCGGCCCGGCCGAACGGCGGCTGGCCGAGCTGCACAACGAATTCGACCCTGCCGCACTGACTTCGGTTACCGGCAATGTGACGACCGCCAAGGAGCGGCTGGTGTTCGCCGACCGCAACATCGGGGCGGCCCGCGCTCTGGCCGACCGACCCGTGAGCGGACAGCAGGGCGCCTTGGTGGACGCCTTCCGCGCCGCCGAATCGGCGCTCGGGCAGGCGCGGTCGCTGCTCGACGCGATCGACAGCGCGGCCGGCGACATCCGGCATGCCGTCGACGAGCTGCCGTCGGTCATGGCCGACATTCAAGCGGGCATCGAGCGCGCCAACCAGCAACTGCAAAGTCAGAACCCCAAGAGCGAGCTGCGCGCGGCGCGCGACGCGGCCATCAGCGCGGTCGACAGCGCGCGCGCCGGCACCGATCCACTGGGCGCGTTCGCCCGCCTGGGCAAGGCTGACGCCGAGCTCAACCGGGTCTTGGCCGCCCTGGCCGAGGAGCGGGCGAGCGCGGAGCGCCTCAACCGATCACTCGAGCAGGCCTTGTTCACCGCGGAGTCGCGGGTGCGCGGCGTCTCCGAATACATCGACACCCGGCGCGGGAGCGTCGGGCCCGAGGCCCGGACCCGGCTGGCCGAAGCCAGACGGCACCTGGCCGCCGCACACGAGCAGGCGGCCGGTCCGGCCGAGGCGATCGCCCACGCCAATGCGGCGTCGACGCTGGCCGCCACCGCGCAGTCGTTGGCGAACGCCGATGTGCAGTCGGCACAGCGCGCCTATACCCGCCGCAGGGGCGACGACAGCGGCGCGCTGCTGGGCGGAATCATCGTCAGCGACCTGCTCACCGGCGCGATGAGGGGAGGTTTCGGCGGATGGAGACCCACATCGTTCGGCGGCAGCGCGCACTCATCGGGCGGCTTTATGGGTGGCGGCGGCCGTTTCTAGGCGTGTTGGCCGTCAACCGGCCGCGGGAGAATGCGGCACCACACCCGTTTGCCGCGCCACCTTGAAGTGAGGTTCGGCCTCTTCGGCGGCCGGCTCGGCATTGCCGCCGTCGGTGACCTTGTGGTCGGCATCGGCGCCCTCTTCGGCTTTCGGAGCCCAGTGGTCGTAGTCGTCCGGCGGAACGGCGACGCCCCAACTCATCGGAACCGACAAGCGACCGAGCAGGCCCGACTCGCCACGTTGCGCCAACACCGCGTCGTTCGGCAGTGGGGACCCAAGAGGCAATAGCACGATGCCCCCTTTCGCACAAGCACTTTTATCGTAGGCCAGTCCCGAGCTCGATATCTGGAATTGACCGATCCCTATCCGACCCCGGTCCGGGGCACCACCGTGGGCCTCGTCGGCACCACATGCGGACTCGCCCGGTCCGTCTTGCCGGGCATACCGTTGACGCCCACGGGCATCGGCGACATCGGTGTCCCGGCCGCAGGAGCGACCTCGGCCGCCTCGGCCGCCGCGGCGCTCGGCAGCCCAGCACCCAGCCCGCCCGGCGCTGGGGTGGCCATGCGCATCGGCATCGACCCCGGCCATGTCGACGGCACCGATATCGCCCCCACCAACCGCGCATTACCCAACCCGGCGCCGACTGGCCCCAGGCCGGTAGCGGCGCCCAGCACATTCATTGGGGGAACACTCGAACCGACGAACTGGGGAACCGCAGCCATCCCGGTCGCCGCGGAACTGGCCAACCCCGCGCCGTTTGCGACCTGCGCCAGGCTCATCATCGGCGACGCAACCATGCTCGCCGGAACCATCCCCACCTGCGCCACCTGCGCCACCGACGCCAACGACGTCAGCGGCACCACCGACAACGTCGTCGGAAGCTGAGTCACGGCATTGATGAGCACGGCGGGAATGCCCGCTATGAAGGTCTGGACCTGGCCGGCCAATCCCGCCAACCCTCCGACCGGCAGCAGGCCCGACAACCAGGAGACGAACGAGGACAAGAACGAGGACAGGATGTTTCCCAACCCGGCGCCCAGCCCCGCCAGGCCCACCGGGGGTGCGCTGAACGATGGCAACGTGGCCGCCACCGACATCGCCCCGGCGTGGTACCCCGTCATCGCGGCCACATCCTGCGCCCACATCTCCAGGTACTCGAGCTCGGTCGCCGCGATCGCAGCGCTGTTCTGACCGAAAAAGTTCGTCGCGATCAGCAACAGCAACAGCGCCCGGTTCGCCGCCACTGCGGCCGGGGGGACCGTGCCCGCCTGCGCGGTCTCGAACGCCGCCGCGGCCGCGAAGGCCTGGGCGGACGCCGCCTCGGCTTGTGACGCGGCCGCGTTCAGCCACGTCACATACGGCACCGCCGCTGCCGCCATCGACAACGACGCCGGACCTGTCCACGGTCCGCCGGTCAGCCCCGAAACGACCGAATCGAACGACGCCGCCGCCCCCGACAGATCCGCCGCCAACGCGTCCCAGGCCGTCGCCGACGCGAGCAGGGGCCCCGGACCCGCGCCAGCAAACATCAGCGCCGAGTTGATCTCCGGTGGCAACCAGGGGAAGAGCATCACAACACCCTCAACACGTCCACCGCATCAACGCCCTTGCACACAGCTCGACACCCACCCGTGGCAACTAGACACATGTGAAACCCGCCACAGGTGATCGTAAAGCACTCCGCCGCCAAAATGGCTGGACTTTCGGCAATTAATTGCGGATTAACTGCCCTTGAGCCGGACCGCCAGGTAATCGGCAACGGCGTCCATCGCAATGCGCTCCTGTGTCATGTCGTCGCGCGCGCGAACGGTGACGGCGTTGTCCTCGAGTGAGTCGAAATCCACCGTCACGCAGAAAGGCGTGCCGACCTCGTCCTGGCGGCGGTAACGGCGGCCGATCGCGCCCGCGTCGTCGAAATCGATGTTCCAGTTTTTGCGCAATTCGGCGGCCAAGTCGCGCGCCTTGGGGCTCAAGTCGGCGTGCCGAGACAGCGGCAGCACCGCGGCCTTGATCGGTGCCAGCCGCGGGTCCAGGCGCAGCACCGTCCGCTTGTCCATCCCGCCTTTGGCGTTCGGGGCTTCGTCCTCGGTGTAGGAGTCGATCAAGAACGCCATGAACGACCGGGTCAGCCCCGCGGCCGGTTCGATGACATACGGCGTGTACCGGGTATCGGTGACCTGGTCGTAGAAAGACAGATCGGCGCCGGAATGTTCTGCGTGCGTTGATAAGTCGAAGTCGGTTCGGTTGGCCACGCCTTCCAGCTCGCCCCACGGATTGCCCACGAATCCGAACTTGTATTCGATGTCGACGGTGCGATCGGAGTAATGCGACAACTTGTCCTTGGGGTGTTCGAATAGGCGCAGATTGTCCGGATTTATGCCGAGGTCGACATACCACTGCAGGCGGGTGTCGATCCAATATTGATGCCAGTCCGGCGCGGTCGACGGCTCGACGAAGAACTCCATCTCCATCTGCTCGAACTCGCGGGTGCGGAAGATGAAGTTGCCCGGGGTGATCTCGTTGCGAAAGCTCTTACCGATCTGACCGATGCCGAACGGCGGCTTGCGCCTGGCCGTGGTCACCACGTTGGCAAAGTTGATGAAGATGCCCTGGGCGGTCTCGGGACGCAGGTAGTGCAGCCCCTCCTCGGTCTCGATGGGCCCCAGATGCGTCTTGAGCATCATGTTGAATTCGCGGGGCTCGGTCCACTGGCCCTTGGTGCCGCAGTCCGGGCAGACGATCTCGGTCATCGGCACCGATTCGGGGTCGTCGATGCCCTTCTTCGCCGCGTAGGCCTCCTGCATGTGGTCCTGCCGGTGCCGGTGGTGGCAGTTCAGGCACTCGACCAGCGGGTCGTGGAACACCTCGACGTGGCCGGAGGCCACCCAGACCTGCCGCGGCAGGATGATCGACGAATCGATTCCGACGACGTCGTCGCGGCCAGTGACCACCGACCGCCACCACTGCCGTTTGATGTTCTCTTTGAGCTCCACACCGAGCGGCCCGTAGTCCCACGCCGATTTTGTGCCGCCGTAGATTTCACCCGAGGGGAAGACGAAGCCGCGCCGTTTGGCCAGGTTGACTACGGTGTCGATGACGGACGCCACGGGGTGGTGCACTCCCTTTCCGGGTCGGGCGGACGCGTGCGGCGATCGACCGCCGCGCGCAAAACATCAGTCATGGTATCGACCAGCCCCGCGGTCTTTGACATGCATCATCATGCATGTGACAGTGGAGGAAGCCTATCGTCCTTCCACCGGCAGGCGCTCCTACGATCCGGGACCTCTCGAGGTGATGACTCTCCCATGGTGATGTCCTCCTCAACGCCGACGGCGGCCGACGGCTCGTCGTCGACTGCGGATCTCGGCGCGGTTGCCCATGAGCACACCGACTTCGGCGACTACCCCGTGCCGCCGCCGCGGGAGATCCTCGACGCCGCCGGCGAGCTGCTGCGTGCGCTGGCCGCACCGGTGCGGATCGCGATCGTGCTGCAATTGCGCCAATCCCAACGCTGCGTCCACGAACTGGTCGACGCCCTGGGGGTGCCGCAGCCGCTGGTGAGCCAGCATCTGAAGATCCTCAAAGCCGCGGGCGTGGTCGCCGGAGAGCGATCCGGCCGCGAAGTGCTCTATCGCCTTGCCGACCACCACCTCGCGCACATCGTCGTCGACGCGGTCGCGCACGCCAGCGAGGACACGCAGTGACGGGAGCGACTGTTCGGTCCACCCGCCAGCGGGCGGCGATTTCCACGCTGTTGGAGACGCTCGACGAATTCCGCTCGGCCCAGGAGCTGCACGACGAGCTGCGCCGCCGCGGCGAAAACATCGGGCTGACCACCGTGTACCGGACGCTGCAGTCGATGGCGGCGGCGGGACTGGTCGACACTCTGCGCACCGACACCGGCGAGTCCGTCTACCGCAGGTGCTCGGA
>NZ_MBEM01000078.1:0-11897 GCF_001954045.1 Mycobacterium sp. SP-6446
GGCGGGGTTGTCCAGGCCGCCAGGGGAGATCTCAACGGATGGCTTGTCTGAAGCACTGCGCAGGGGTGTGTAGGGGTTTTTCGGAATTTCTCGTGAAGACGCAAATATAGAAATCTCCGACTTACCCCTACACACCCCACACATGCTGTCGTCTGGCTGATCATCGAGGCCGTCAGTACGATTCGATCTCGTCGTTCCGTGTGCGGAAGCGAAGTCCCAACCACGCCGTGAACGTTGAAGGGCTGACCCCGGCGGCCCCCCGGTGTCCTCCGCTTAGGCGTGAGAGTCCCGGCCGCAACGTACGGATTCCCCGCTTCTTCTCCACACCGCGGCATACCGCTTCGCGGTGTTGGGCGAACCTGGCGCTGAAGATCTGGTCGGACCAGATCACGTGTCCGTTGTCACTCAGCCACTGTGTGAAGTCCGCGTACAGCTCGGTGGCCATCACGTGCGACTGCTGGTCGAAGACCAGCCGGTCGGCCATGTATCGCATGAGCAGGTCCGAGGTTCCGCGCCACGCCTCCGTGGCCTCCCTTACAGAGGCGGGCGCCTCAGGCATCAGCCGGTCGTTGCGGTACCACCTCACCGCGCCTGCGACCAGCCAGGCCAGCACGGCCTCGTGCTGGCCATCCTCCCCGTGCCGGACACGCTCTCGCAGGTTTGGATCTCCCACCCGGTCGAGGGCCGTGTGCGCCGCCTCGTGGGCGCGGCGGTACCGGTACGGGAAGTCCAGCAGCGCCAGCCGTCGCCAGGTCCCATCGTCGGATTCATCGACACGGGGTAGGTAATTCGTGGTGACGAAGATGGTGTGGGTGGGCTTCCAGGTGACCGAGTCCTTTGCGATGTGGCGCGCCGTCATCTCCCCGGTGCCGTGCAAGTCCTTGAGCCGCTTGACGTTGAGGTGGCCGAGCTCGGGGAACTCCTCCATGAACGCAAGGCGGGCGCCGCGCAGCACCATCAGTTCGGTCGGATGGTCACCGCTGCGCGCAAGGAGGGCTCGGTCGGGCAGGGTCACGGCGTAGTCGGGCCCCAATGCCTCGCGCACGCCGTCGATGATCGTGGTCTTGCCGTTGGACCCCGAGCCCTTGAGGATCACCAGCTGGTCGTCGGGCACCGGGTGGCCGGTCACACCCTGGCCCATTCGAATCTGTAGCCATGATTTGGCGTCGGCGGGCAACGCCTCCAACGCCTGATCCCAGTCGGAATGGGTGGCATCCGGCAAGTAGTCGACCATGGTCACCTTGGTGAACATGAGGCCCGGATCGTGGGGGCTCAGGGTGCCGTCGCGAAGGTCGACGACGCCGTTGCGCACGTTGAGGAGATCCGGATGGCCGTCGAACCCGCCCTGGGCCGTTCTGCACAGCTTGGCGATGTACGTGATCGCCCGGATCCTGCCCGCGCTCAGCATTCTCGAGATCTGCTGCAGGCGGGCAGGTTCAGCCCCGGCCAGCGCTTCCGAGCGGTGGAACTCGATGAGTGCCTGGCGGACCACCTCGGAGACGGTGGTTTCCGCGACCGGCTCCCACCTGCCGCCGTCGTAGTTCAGCCAACCGAAGCCCTGGGCGTGGAGGAACCCCTGTAGATGCTCCCTGGCAACGCGCTCACCGATATGGGCGTCTTCGAGCCGCTGCGGCCCCCCCTTGTGGGAAGTGGCGCCTTCCTCGTCCGGCTCCTCAGCCGGGGTGTCGCCCTGGCTCGTCGCGTGGACCTTCATGGCCTCGACGCCGTTGGTCACTTTGCCCTGACCTCGCCCCTGCTCCGGGCGAAGATCGCTTCTACCGCCGCCACGAGTTCGTTGGTTCCGGCCTGCTGGTCGCCACCGGGCGGCCGTGGTCCAGACCCGTCAGCCGTCGCTTCGACGACAGCGGCCAAACCACGCTCTTCGGGCAACCCGGCGTACACGCGATCGGGGCCCCGTTCTCGTTCGGTCATGATGCGGCCTAGCCGTCCTCGCGGCCGGGGTAGCCCCAGCAGCGATAGGCCCGCCCCGCGTCGACGAGCCCGACGGCGGCCGGGTCGATGCAGCGTCGACCGCGGTCGGTGTGCGGTTCGGCGCGGTGCTTGTCGAACGCGGCGACGACCGTGAAGGTTTCGTGGCAGGCGTCGCAGTGCGCGGTCCTCAACCCGCCCCAGCGCGCCTGACACCTGGCACAAGAGGCCATTCCGGCCTGAGTGTCAGAAATCTGAGCGAGGTTTCCGGCGGGGGCGGTGTCATCACCGCCGGGGCGGGTCGTACGTTCGGCTACCGCCTGACCCCTGAGGGTGTTCTGGGTCATCGTGGTCACGACGCCGCCTCCAGGACGGGTCTCCGGACGGGCCCGAGTAATTCGCGCAGTCTGAGCCTTTGTTCGTCACTCAGCTCGGGGGCGTCGGCCAGGATTTCTTCCACATACCTGTCGATAGCCTGGCTGACCTCAGACATCCGCACCCCCGCTAGGGCCGCGCTTGGCGTTCAGCAGCGAGATGAGGTGCTCGATCTCGTCGTCCGTCATCGACGGGATGGCGGACAGAGCCAAGCGCATATGCTCTTCGAGCTTGAGCGCGCGAAGGTTCCTACGCGCTTCGATGAGGTCGGGATCTTCGGGGGAGCGCTCGCCGTTTTTTACGCAGCGAGCCAGTGCGGCCACGCGGGCGCGTTCGGACTCCCACGACCGGGACGAACAGGACGGTTGGGGCATGCTGGGACCTTCGGCAGTAGTGAATACTGCCCCGTCCACAGCCCGACCCGGCGACCTCAGGGGATACATCAATGCTCACGGCTTGCCCCGTCTTCAGTACCGAGTCGCGCACTTCGGGGACCGCGCCAACATGGTAGAAGGAGCAACACCATTACGCAGCTACGGGAGTGGAACTGCGATCTAGATCACACTGAGCGCATCCGTCGGAACGGCCGTTTGTCGAATTCGATGGTGTCCATTCCATGTCACCCGCACCGTTTCCGGTTCGAAGCCGGGCCCGTGCTTCTCACGGGGCATTAGGGCCACCTCCATGCCGAGCGTCTCCAACACGGCCCGCCGGGCGGATACCGGCATCGACTCCCAGTTCTCGGCGGCCTTCGGTCCGGCGAGCTTTCGCAAAACTTCGATGTCCAACGACTGGACCGCGGCGTCACGCTCTCGCCGGGTGGCCTCCAGTTCAGGTACCAGCCGGGCGGTGATGCGCTCGAGCTGGCGAATGGTGATCTTCCCGTCGGCCTGGGAGTCGGCGGCCTCGTCGAGGCGCTGCTGCAGTGCATCACACCGGTCTGATAGTCGGCGCGCGCGCTCATCATCCCCCAGCAGCCAGTCCAGCGCATCGGGTTTCGCCAGCCTCCCGATGACGACCCTCGCCACCAGATCGTCCACCGCAGCCAGGACGCGACCAGTACACCCGCTCGGCCCGGCACATATGTAGATCAGGGTCTGATCGCGACGGCCGTTACGCCGGGCAACCCGCAGCATTCCCGCGCAAACCCCGCACTTGCCGATGCCGTGCGTCAGCAAATGCTTACGCGCACCGGGGCGCGGCCCGCTGTGGCTGCGCCGCTCCGGTGCCGACAGCAGAGCCACAACCCGATCGTGCTTCGCCCGCTCGACTATCGGCTCCCAGTCCCCCGCCATCTCGGTACCGCCGTCGTCACGTTTGCGGTAGCGGCGGATGGCGGCATTGGCGTCTCGAACCACCAGGGTCCGCACGGTGGACTTGGCCCACCTCTGGGTCGGCGGCTTGCGACCTTTGGCCTTCCGCTTTTCGCGCACGTCCGCAGGGATCTTCATCCATTGGGCATAGCCGGGCGCCGGTTCATCGCGGGCATTCATGTCGCGATACAACTCGTTGAGGGACTCCCCCGCCAGCACTCGGTCCACCAGCTCTCGGACAACCGCCGCTTCGTGCTGGTTGACTACCTGCCGGGCGTGGATGCCGCGGCCTTCACGGTCCCACCCGTATGGGACGTATCCCCAAGACTTCCCGCGCCGGGCCAGGTCGGCAATGGCCGCCGAGACCCGTTCGGCCTTCACCTCGCTCTCCATGGTGTCGAAGGCGGTCATCATGTCGGCCAAACCTCGTCCATAGGCAGATCGCAGTTCCAGCGATGGCCCCTTGACCGCGATGACGTCGACGTTGTGCTTACCGAAGGTGTTGATCACCTCGGCGCGGTCTTTGCGAGACCGCATCAGTCGCGAGGATTGCCAGGCGATGACGTGATCGACCCGCTCGGAGCGGACCAGCTCCCATACCTGCTCATATCCGGGTCTGCGTAATCCCTTGCTGGCGGTGACGTCGTTCTCCACGATCTCGGCCGCGACCTCATAACCGCGTGCTTGCGCCAAAGCGCGCATGTCGTGGAGTTGACGGTTGACGCCGATCTCCTCGCCGGTCTTGTCCACGCTGATCCGCGCGTACAGCACAGCGTGTTCTGCCACCCCAACCCCTTTGGCGCCAAGTAATACCCTTTAAGAGGATACCAGGTGCCTCGGCTGCGCCGATCTGCATCGCAGCGACCGCGACGCCGCCTGGCCGGCGATCGCGGCTCAGCTGCGGGAGACCGTTGGCGTGGCGGATCGGGCCACGCTGCTGGCGACCGCGGCGCTGGCGCTGAGCCAGGTGAACCGGGTGATCGCGGCCGTGCGCGGGCAGGCGGCGCGGGACCCCGAGCCGCCCCAGGCGCTCAACGCCACGCTCGAGTTCGATCTGCATGCCGGCGCGATCGTCGCGCGCCAATGGACCCGGCATCCGTTGTGCTCGTGCTGACCGCTCCCCAACCGCTGCGCCGGTGTTACCCAGATCAACACCGCGGGGCCCGAATCGTCATGGATGATGGGTGTGTGTCAGATATCAAACGCGGCCGTGCTGCGCGCAACGCAAAGCTGGCCACCATTCCGGTCGGGTTCGCCGGCCGGGCGGCGCTCGGGTTCGGTAAACGCCTGACCGGCAAGTCGAAGGACGAGGTCCAGGCCGAGCTGCTGGAGAAGGCCGCCCACCAATTGTTCACCGTCCTGGGCGAGCTCAAGGGTGGAGCGATGAAGGTGGGCCAGGCGCTCTCGGTGCTGGAGGCCGCGATTCCGGAGGAGTACGGCGAGCCGTACCGCGAGGCCTTGACGAAACTGCAAAAGGACGCGCCGCCGCTGCCCGCCGCCAAAGTGCACCGCGTGCTCGACGCGCAGCTCGGCACCAAGTGGCGCGACCGGTTCAGTTCGTTCGACGACACGCCGGTGGCCTCTGCCAGCATTGGCCAGGTACACAAGGCGGTCTGGTCCGACGGCCGCGACGTGGCCGTCAAGATCCAGTACCCCGGCGCCGACGAGGCGCTGCGGGCCGACCTCAAGACGATGCAGCGGATGGTCGGGGTGGTCAAGCAGCTCGCGCCGGGAGCCGACGTGCAGGGCGTGGTCGACGAGCTGATCGAGCGCACCGAGATGGAACTCGACTACCGGCTGGAAGCCGACAACCAACGCGCGTTCGCCAAGGCATACGAAGGCCACCCGCACTTCGCGATTCCGCACGTTGTGGCCAGCGCCCCCAAGGTGGTGGTTCAGGAGTGGATGCAGGGCGTGCCGATGGCGGAGATCATCCGCCACGGCACCCCCGAGCAGCGCGACCTGATCGGCACCCGGCTGCTCGAGCTCACCTTCGACGCGCCGCGCCGGCTGCAGATGTTGCACGGCGACGCGCACCCCGGCAACTTCATGCTGTTGCCCGACGATCGGATGGGCGTGATCGACTTCGGCGCCGTCGCACCGTTGCCGGGCGGGTTGCCGATCGAGCTCGGGATGTCCATCCGGTTGGCCCGTGACAAGAACTACGACTTGCTGTTGCCGACGATGGAGAAGGCCGGCTTCATCCAGAAGGGCCAACAGGTGTCGGTGCGCGACATCGACGACATGCTGCGCCAGTACGTCGAGCCCATCGAGGTCGAGGTGTTCCACTACACCCGGAAGTGGCTGCAGCGCATGAGCGCCATCGAGATCGACAAATCGGTGTCGCAGATCAGGACGGCCCGGCAGATGGACCTACCGCCCAAGCTGGTGATCCCGATGCGGGTGATCATGTCGGTGGCCGCGATCCTCTGCCAGCTGGATGCCCACGTGCCGATCAAGGCGCTGTCGGAGGAACTGGTCCCGGGTTTCGCGGAGCCGGACGCGGCCGTCGTCTAAGCGGCAACGTCTTTGCGCGGGCGTCCGCGCGGGCGTTTGTAGCTCACGATCGAGCCCCGCTCGAAGATCTCGCCGCCCCAGACGCCCCAGGGCTCGGCCCGGTCCAGCGCCGCGGTCAGGCACTGGCGCCGGATCGGGCAGCTCGCGCACAGCGCCTTGGCGCGCTCGAGGTCGGCCGGGGTCTCTGCGAACCACAGGTCGGGATCCCCGGCGTGACATGGCAACGCCGGCCGCGGCGGTCTGGGGACTGTCAATGCCGACATGTCCTGCTCACCTGCTTCCTGGTCTGGTGGATGTCTGGGATTGATCCGGACCAGGTAGGGAGGATGTCGACCCTACAAGTGTGGCCACGGATCCTGGTGACTTCGGGTCCGTGGCCATTCGGCGAAAATCGGGCGGGTTACGTAGCGCTTACGTATGACCCCGATCCACGGACACATCAGTCGCGGCGGCGGCGGCGCGATGCTTGACCGCGGCCGCCGGGGTAGCGGTGTGAGCGGCATGGGAGGTCCCCGCGGTCAGCACCGCGCCGGCCACGGCTACACCGAACGTGTTGTGGATCATCGTGGCCACCTCCTCCCGCCTGGACGCTTGCCAGCCTTCAGCCAGCAGCAGTGTTTCGAGGGTAGATGGTAGCCGACGACCGTGACAACCGATTTTCTGACCTGCGTGTTTAGCCGCGGGCGCGGACCAACCCCAGCACGTCCGGCCCGTACTGCTCGAGCTTGCGCGCGCCGATGCCCGGGATCGCGACCAGGGCCGCCTCATCGGCGGGCAGCGCCTCGGCGATCGCGATCAGCGTGTTGTCGCTGAAGACGATGTACGGGGGAACCTTCTGTTCCCGCGCGAGGTCCAGCCGCCAGGCCTTGAGTTGCAGCAGCAGTTCCTCGTCGATGTCGGCCGCGCACGTCTCGCAGCGACGCAACATGACGGCCGCCGGGGTGGTCAGGTCGTTGTTGCAGATCCGGCAGCGGGTGGCGACGCCCTTGTTGCGCCGGGATCTGCTCGGCGCGGGATCGGGCCGCGCCTGCGGCGCGATCCCGTTGAGGAACCGCGACGGCTTGCGGCTCTGGCGTCCGCCCGGGTTCCGCGCCAGCGCCCAGCTGAGCGCCAAATGCATTCGGGCCCTGGTGATTCCGACGTAGAGGAGGCGACGCTCCTCCTCTACGGGTTCGCTCTCGGCGCCGTGCGCCAGCGCGTGCGAGATGGGCAGCGTGCCGTCGGCCAGCCCGACGAGGAAGACCGCATCCCATTCAAGGCCCTTGGCAGCGTGCAGCGAGGCCAGCGTCACGCCCTGCACCACCGGTGGGTGCCGGGCGTCGGCCCGCATCCGCAGCTCGGCCAGCAGACCGGAAAGTTCCAGCCGCGGATTGTGCGCCACTTCGTCGTCCACCAGCTGGGCCAGCGCGGTCAGGGCCTCCCAGCGATCCCTGGCGCGCGTTCCGACCGGGGCCTGCGCCGTCAGGCCCAGCGGCTCCAGGATGGCGCGAACCACGTCGGGCAGCGGTCCGTCTTCGCTATGTTCAGAGCCGCGGTCGGCCGCCCGCTGCAGGGCCAGCAGCGCCTGCTTGATCTCCTGGCGGTTGAAAAATCCCTCGCCGCCGCGAACCTGGTAGGCGATGCCGGCTTCGGTCAACGCCTCCTCGTACACCTCGGACTGCGCGTTGACCCGGTAGAGGACCGCGATTTCGGCTGGCGCGGTGCCGGATTCGATCAGCTTGGTGATCGATGCCGCCACCGCGGTGGCCTCGGCCGTTTCGTCGGGATGCTCGTGGAATGACGGGGCCGGGCCAGGCGCCCGCTGGCCGGACAATTGGAGCTTGCTGCCGGCGACGCGGCCGCGAGCCGCGGCGATCACCTGGTTGGCCAGCGAGACCACCTGCGGGGTGGACCGGTAGTCGCGCTCCAGCCGCACGACCGTGGCGTCGGGAAACCGGCGCGAGAAGTCGAGCAGGAAGCGCGGCGAAGCGCCGGTGAACGAGTAGATGGTCTGGTTGGCGTCGCCGACCACGGTCAGGTCGTCGCGGTCGCCCAGCCACGCCGAGAGCACCCGCTGTTGCAGTGGGGTGACGTCCTGGTACTCGTCGACCACGAAGCAGCGGTAACGATCGCGGAACTCGTCGGCCACCGCGGAGTCGTTTTCGATCGCGGCGGCGGTATGCAGCAGCAGATCGTCGAAGTCGAGCAGAGTCACCGCTTCGTCGCGGGCCTTGAGCGCCTCGTACGCGGAATAGACGGCCGCGACCTGCGCGGCGTCCAGCGGGATGTCCCGGCCCGCGGCGGCCACCGCGGCGGCGTAGTCCTCGGGGCCGATCAGCGATGCCTTGGCCCACTCGATCTCGCCAGCGAGGTCGCGCACGTCGTCGGTGCTGACGTTGAGCCTGCAGCGGCTGGCCGCCCGGGCCACGACGGCGAATTTGCTGTCCAGCAGCTGCCAGCCGGTGCCGCCGACCACCCGGGGCCAGAAATACCGCAGCTGGCGATGCGCGGCGGCGTGAAAGGTCAGCGCCCGCACCGCGCCGACACCGCAGCCGCTCTGGGTGGCGGCGTCGAGCGTGCGCAACCGCGACCGCATCTCCCCCGCCGCCCGCTGGGTGAAGGTGACCGCCAGCACCTGCCCGGCGGCGACGTGGCCGCTCGCGACGAGCTGG
The DNA here is from genome assembly GCF_001954045.1 of Mycobacterium sp. SP-6446. Classification (NCBI taxonomy): domain Bacteria; kingdom Bacillati; phylum Actinomycetota; class Actinomycetes; order Mycobacteriales; family Mycobacteriaceae; genus Mycobacterium; species Mycobacterium sp. SP-6446. The sequence continues at coordinate 8,786 of NZ_MBEM01000078.1, forward strand.
GCGATCCGGTGCGTGATGGTGCGGGTCTTGCCCGTTCCGGCGCCCGCGAGCACGCAGACCGGTCCGCGCGGGGCCAGCACGGCTTCGCGCTGCTCGTCGTCGAGTCCGGCGGTCAACGGGTCGGTCATGGTCGGAATGGGGACCATTGGCATGGCGTCCATCTTGACAGCGATGGCCGACAAACCAGGTGCATCGCCACGCGTGAATTGGGTCGCTTCGGAATTCATCCGCGCCGCGCTACGTTAACGGGCTATGACCAACGCGGCGATTACCGTCTACACCACGTCATGGTGCGGTTTCTGTCACCGGCTGATGACGGTGCTCAAGTCCAATGGGATCCCCTACGACGCGATCGACATCGAAGAGAACCCGGCGGCGGCGGAATTCGTCAGCTCGGTCAACGGCGGCAACCGCACGGTGCCGACGGTGAAGTTCGCCGACGGGTCCACGCTGACAAACCCGAGCGCCGCCGAGGTGAAAGCGAAGCTGGCCGAAGTAGGCTGACGGCTCAACCCGCCTAGCCAGTAATCTCCGCCCAGGATTCGATGATCACCCGGGCGATCGAAATCGACCCGGGCAGAAGCAGTTTCGATTTCCCAGACGCCGCGCTGCTCCAGTCGCCGGCCGCAAGCGCGGCACGCACCTCGTCGCGGCTGAACCACGCCGCCTCGGCGATCTCGCCGTCGTTGAACGAGAAAACCTCGTCGGGGTCGCCCACCGCATGGAATCCGACCATGAGCGAACGGGGAAACGGCCACGGTTGGCTGCCCAGGTAGCGCACATCGCGCACGTGCAGGCCGATTTCCTCGCGGATCTCCCGGGCGACGCAGGTTTCGAAGGACTCGCCCGCCTCGACGAATCCGGCCAGCAGCGAGAACATCCGCTCGGGCCAGACCGCCTGGCGGGCGAGCACGGCGCGGTCACCGCCGTCGTGGACCAGACAGATCACCGCCGGGTCGATGCGCGGGAACTCCTCGTGACCGGTCACCGGGTTGATGCGCGACCAGCCCCCGCGTGACGGCCTGGTCGGCGAGCCGTCCACCGCGCTAAATCGGGCGCTGTCATGCCAATTCAGCAGCGCGATGGCCGACGACACCAGTTGGCTGCTGGTGTCGTCGAAGATCGGCCCGAGACTGCGCAGGTTCACCACTTCGGCTTGCACGTCGGGGTCTTCGGGCGCCTGCAGCGCGCCCCGGACCGCCCAGACGTGCCGGCCGCCCTCGATGCGGCCCAGGAATACCGCGTCGACCGGGGGCTTGTCGGCCAGCTCGGCCGCGGCGCCCAGCACGACCCGGCCGTTGGCGACGAGCACCTGGTTGCGCGAATCCACCCGCAGCAGCGCCGCGTCCGCCCAACCCGCGGTGGCCGCATCGACATCGGTGCGCAACTGATCGGCGCGGTCCGCGCCGACGCGTGAGAGCACCGGAACGTCCCGCAGCTGGAACTCCACCTAGTCTCCTGCCGACCCTGCTGGCGGCGAGCCGCCGCTAACGTCCCACGTCGCGGATGTAGAGCAACCGGTCGGTGGCCTCGATGGCGTCCGCCTCGGGTGCGCCGACCCGCAGCAGGTGGCCGTCGCGCACCACGCCGAGCACGATGTCGCGCAGGTGCCGCGGGGATCCGCCGACTTCGGTCTGCTCCACCTCGCGCTCGGCGATGACCATCCCGGCGTCCGGGGTCAGCAGATCCTCGATCATCTCCACGACGCTCGGCGTGGTGGTGGCGATCCCGAGCAGCCGGCCGGCGGTCTCGGAGGAGACGACCACCGAGTCCGCGCCCGATTGCTGCAGCAGGTGTGAATTCTCGGCCTCCCGAATGGAAGCCACGATCTTGGCCTTGGGCGCGATCTCCCGCGCCGTCAAGGTCACCAGCACGGCGGTGTCGTCGCGGCCGGTGGCAACGATGATCGACGACGCGTGTTGGGCCCCGGCCAGCCGCAGCACATCGGATTTGGTGGCGTCGCCGTGTACGGTGACCAGCCCGGCGGTCGCGGCGTGTTCGAGGGCGCTGCGATCGGGGTCGACGACGACGACCTCACCCTGGGCCTCCTCGTCGCTAATCATCGCGGCGACAGCCGTTTTGCCCTTTGTGCCATAGCCGATCACGATGGTGTGGTTGCGCACTTTGTTCCTCCAACGCTGAATCTTCCACGCCTGCCGGGACCGCTCGGAGAGCACCTCGAGGGTCGTGCCGACCAGCACGGCCAAGAACGCGATCCGCAGCGGCGTGAAGATCACGGTGTGGACCAGACGCGCGGTCTCGGTGTAGGGGGTGATGTCGCCGTACCCGGTCGTCGACAGCGACACCGCCGCGAAGTAGACGCAGTCGGCGAATGTCGGCGGCTCGCCGCGCACGTCGCGGTAGCCGGTGCGATCGAGGTAGACAATGACGGCCGCGCCGAACAACACCACCAGCGCGATGGCGACGCGTCGCGCGATGACCCGCACGGGACTGCCGTGCTCTTCGGGGATGCGCAACACGCCGACCAGCAGATGACCGGGCTGGGCGGTCAGCGTCTCGTCGAGCCCCCTCAGCCGCTGCGACCTACCCTTTTGCACGGCGGTCCGTCACTGGATTGACCCCACGCTAAACCCACCCGCAGGCCTGATACACGCCTCAAATGTAACCACGTCAGCCGGTCAGTAGCAGCCCGGCCAGCTCGGTGGGCTCGGGCAGTTCATCGGGAACGACGGTGACGCCGGTGCGCACGTAGTAGAAGGCGGTGCGCACCGACGATTCCGGGCATCCCGACAACGCCGCCCACGCCAGACGGTAGACCGCGAGCTGGACGGCGGCCTGCCGCAGGGCTTCCGGCCCGCGCGGGGGCTGGCCGGTCTTCCAGTCCACCACCGTGACACCGCCGTCGGGGTCGGCGAACACGGCGTCGATGCGGCCGCGCACCACGGTCTCGCCGACCGGCATCTCGAACGGCACCTCGACGGCAACCGGTGTGCGCGCGGCCCACCGCGAGCTGGTGAACGCCTCCTGCAACGCCGCCAGCTCCTGGGTGTCCCCGACGTCCGAGTCGGCCGCACCGGGCAGGTCGGCGAGGTCGAACAGCCGCTCGGCGCCGTAGAACTGCTGCACCCAAGCGTGAAAGGCGTTGCCCAGC
>NZ_MBEM01000079.1:0-2401 GCF_001954045.1 Mycobacterium sp. SP-6446
CCCGGCCCGTTCACCGGCCTGCGGGCCGGGATGGCGACCGCCGCCGCATATGGGCACGCGCTGGGCATCCCGGTACACGGGGTGTGCAGCCTGGACGCCATCGGGGTGCGGACCACCGGCGACACGCTGGTGGTCACCGACGCCCGCCGCCGCGAGGTCTACTGGGCCCGCTACCGCGACGGGGTGCGTACCGCCGGCCCGGCGGTCAACGCCCCGGCCGACGTCGAGCCCGGCCCGGCACGGGCGGTCGCGGGTTCGCCCGAGCACGCGGCCCGGTTCGGCCTGCCGACCTGCGAGCCGGTCTATCCGACGCCGGCCGGGCTGGTCGCCGCGGTGCCCGACTGGTCCGCCGACCCCGCGCCGCTGGTCGCGCTGTATCTGCGCCGGCCCGATGCCAAGCCATTGGCGGCCCGTTAGTGACCGCGCCCAGCGAGCCCGTGACCATCGGCGCATTGACACCCGCCGACGCCGAGCGCTGCGCACAGCTGGAGGCCCAGCTGTTCGACGGCGACGACCCGTGGCCGGCGGTGGCGTTTAACCGCGAACTGGCCAGCTCGCACAACCACTACGTGGCCGCGCGCGCCGCTGGCCGCGTGGTGGGTTATGCGGGCATCTCCCGGTTGGGCCGCAAACCGCCGTTCGAATACGAGGTGCACACGATCGGCGTGGACCCGGCATTCCAGGGACGGGGCATCGGCCGCCGCCTGCTCGACGAGTTGCTGAATTTCGCCGACGGCGGTGTGGTCTACCTGGAGGTGCGCACCGACAACGAGGCGGCCATCGCGCTGTACCGCAGCGCCGGTTTTGACCAGATCGGCCTGCGTCGGCGCTACTACCGGGTCAGCGGCGCCGACGCGTACACGATGTGCAGGGAGGCCGAATGACCACCATCCTGGCGATCGAAACCTCCTGCGACGAAACGGGAGTCGGCATCGCGCGGCTGGACGCTGGCGGCACTGTGACACTGCTGGCCGACGAGGTGGCATCCAGCGTCGACGAGCATGTCCGGTTCGGTGGCGTGGTGCCCGAGATCGCCTCGCGCGCGCACCTGGAAGCCCTGGGTCCCGCCATGCGCCGCGCGCTGTCCGCGGCCGGCGTGGAACGACCCGACGTCGTCGCCGCCACCATCGGGCCCGGCCTCGCCGGTGCCCTGTTGGTGGGAGTGGCTGCCGCCAAAGCGTATTCGGCCGCATGGGACGTGCCGTTCTACGCCGTCAACCACCTGGGCGGGCACCTGGCCGCCGACGTATACGAACACGGGCCGCTGCCCGAATGCGTGGCGCTGCTGGTGTCCGGTGGCCACACGCATCTGCTGCACGTGCGTTCGCTCGGCAAGCCGATCGTCGAGCTGGGCAGCACCGTCGACGACGCCGCGGGCGAGGCCTACGACAAGGTCGCGCGCCTGCTGGGCCTGGGCTACCCCGGCGGAAAGGTGCTCGACGACCTGGCCCGGACCGGTGACCGCGGGGCCATCACGTTCCCGCGCGGCATGACCGGCCCGGCCGACGACCCGCACGCGTTCAGCTTCTCCGGGCTCAAGACCGCCGTCGCGCGATACGTGGAGAGCCACCCCGACGCCGCCACGGCCGACATCGCCGCCGGCTTTCAGGAAGCCGTCGCCGACGTGCTGACCATGAAGGCGGTGCGGGCGGCGACCGGGTTTGGTGTGGGGACCCTGCTGATCGCCGGGGGAGTGGCCGCCAACTCCCGACTGAGGGAGCTGGCCACGCAGCGCTGCGCGGCGGCGGGCCTGACGCTACGGATCCCCAGACCGCGACTGTGCACCGACAACGGGGCGATGATCGCCGCGTTCGCCGCGCACCTGGTGGCCGCCGGAGCGGCACCCTCACCGCTGGACGTGCCCAGCGACCCGGGCCTGCCGGTGGTAAAAGGCCAGGTCGCCTGACTGCATGGCGCCAACCCGCGGGAAGCAGCGGTGCGGCCTTGAGTGCTAGCACTCTCATGTATAGAGTGCTAGGTGGCAATCGGCCAACCCCCCGTGTCGGCACCCGCGACGACGGCGCGAGGGTGCGGACGGGTGCCGAAACACCTGACAATTCGGACGGTTCGGGGCAAGCCCCGGACCGACCGCCAACTCCGGTCCGGGCACATCCCGGACCCGACCCAAATAGTGGAGGGCTCCAATCGTGGCGAAGGTGAACATCAAGCCACTCGAGGACAAGATTCTCGTGCAGGCCAACGAGGCCGAGACCACGACCGCGTCCGGTCTGGTCATTCCTGACACCGCCAAGGAGAAGCCGCAGGAAGGCACCGTCGTCGCAGTCGGCCCCGGCCGGTGGGACGAGGACGGCGACAAGCGGATCCCGGTCGACGTGTCGGAGGGTGACACCGTCATCTACAGCAAGTACGGCGGCACCGAGATCAAGTACAACGGCGAGGA
>NZ_MBEM01000080.1:0-28177 GCF_001954045.1 Mycobacterium sp. SP-6446
CGTGTTCGGGCAGAACACCGCGGCGATCGCGGCCACCGAGACCGAGTACTCCGAAATGTGGGCCCAAGACGCGCTGGCGATGGAGACCTACTTCACCTCGTCTGCCGCCGCATCCCGGCTGACGCCCTTTACCGAGCCGCCACAGACCACCAGCGCGTCGGGCACGGCGACGCAAGCGGCTGCGGTGACCGCGGCCGCCGCCACCCCGGCGGGCAATGCGGCGTCAGCCGCCGGCTCGGCCAGCTCGTTCATTACGAACAACCCCATACTGTCGTTTCTCGCGGGGCTCGCCACCAACTACAACTCGACGATGGCGGGCCTGCTCAACACGGTGCCCAACGGCAGCGCCTGGTACTCAGCCCTATACAACGCCGTCAAGGTTCCACTCGGCTTCACCACGGGGTTCAACGACATCGGGTTGCTGATCAACTTTCCCCTGTCGCAGTGGCTGAAGTTCGCCCCACCCGCGGGCTATGGCGCGCTGCCGAAAGACGCGCTGGGCGCCGGGCTCGGGGCGTTGGGCTTCGGCCGGGGCACCCTGTACAGCGCGGTATCGGCGAGCATGGGAAATGCCGGCACGTTAGTCGGAAAGCTGTCGATTCCGCCGAGCTGGGCCACGGCCACCCCGGCGATCAGGACGGTCGCCGCCGCCCTGTCGGCCGCCGGGCCGGATGCGGTGCCCGCGGCCTCCCTGGGCGAGGGTCTGCTCAGCTCGATGTCGATGGCGGGAATGCTCGGCAGCGCGATGGGCGCCGGGGGCCCCACCGTGGTGAACGCCGGTGTCCGCGGCCGTCTCACGAAGATCAAAGACCTCAAAGACAAGCAATCGCCGGAGCAGCTCAAGCGTCTGGTCGCGCAGATATCAGAAAAGCCCGAAAGCGTGCAGCACCACAACGTCGACCAAGAAGGCCTGGACGCCCTGCTCGAGCAACTCTCGAAGAAACCAGGCATCCACGCGGTGCACCTCTCCAAGGGAGACAAGCCCAAGGTCGTGCCGTCGGAAGCCCAATTGGGCTAGCGCACAACATAATTGGAAAGTTGGTGAGTCATGAGAACGCTACTGACATTGCTCGGCGTTTCCGCGATGATCGGTTTCGCCGCGCCAGCCCATGCCGCTCCGCCTCCGGAGCCCGACGGGGACGACGCGGGCTTCATCGCCGCGCTGCACCAGGCCGGCTTCAGCTTTTCCAGCCCGAGCGCGGCCGTTGGCGCCGGCCGAGCGGTGTGTTCGTGCTTGAACAACGGCGAGTCGGGCCTGGAGCTGGTCCACGACGTGAAAATGCACAACCCCGGAATGGACATGGAGATGGCATCCAATTTCGCCTTGCTCTCCGCCAAGTACTACTGCCCCCATCAGCTATCCAAGGCCTGACCACCGGCGCGGCGTCATGAGACTGCTCCTGGCACTGCTGGGCGTCACCACCGTGATCGGGCTTGCGGCGCCCGCTTCGGGTGATCCGGGCGGGGTCGACGACGTCTCCTTCCTGGCGACGGTGCGTGGCGCGGGCATCAACTACACCAGCCCGGAACAAGCGATCGCTTCCGCCAAAGCGGCATGTGCGTGGATAGGCACCGGCAAATCCGGCCCCGAGCTGGTCGGCGACCTGCAGAGAAGCAATCCCGCGTTGACCACCGCCCACGCAACGGCGTTCCTGGCCATCGCCGCGAAGTATTACTGCCCCCAACAACTCAGTCAGCGGGCCGCCACGCAGTAGTTGCAGCACACCCGCAGCCACCTGCCGTTCACCTGGATGTGGCTAGATGGGTGAGCCGCCGGCCAACGCGGCAGGGGATTGATCCGGGGTAAGGAGTGCGGCATGCAGACGCTGAGCGTCGCCGATTTCGCGCTCCGGCTTGCGGTCGGGGTGGGGTGCGGCGCCCTCATCGGCCTGGAGCGGCAATGGCGTGCACGGTTGGCCGGTCTGCGCACCAACGCGCTTGTCGCCGGCGGCGCAACTTTGTTCGTGCTGTACGCGGTCGCCACCGAGGACAGCAGCCCCACCCGTGTCGCGTCATATGTGGTGTCGGGCATCGGCTTTCTCGGCGGAGGGGTGATCCTGCGCGAGGGATTCAACGTCAGGGGCCTCAACACCGCGGCCACCCTGTGGTGCTCCGCGGCGGTGGGCGTGCTGGCCGCGTCCGGTCATCTGGCCTTCACGGCGATCGGCACCGGAACCGTCGTCGCCATCCACCTGTTTGGGCGCCCGCTGGGCCGGCTGATCGACCACGACAACGGTGTCGAGGAAGACGAAAGCCTGCAGCCCTATCTGGTGCAGGTGGTATGCCGGCCCAAATCCGAGAAGTACGCCCGCGCCCAGATCGTGCAACACGCGAGCAGCCACGACATCACGCTGCGTGGCATCCACACCGGCCACGCCGACGACGACGAAATCACCTTGAGCGCACACGTACTCATGGACGGCCATACGCCGACGAGGCTCGAGCGGCTGGTGGCCGAACTGTCGCTGCAACCCGGGGTTCGCGCGGTGCAGTGGTACGCGGGCGACAAAGCCCAGCAATCGGACTAGCGCCGCGCGACTACGGTCTCGCCTGCAATTCCGGTGCGGCCGCGGCCAGCAGGTCGGCGCGGGCTCGAGTCAGCGGCGGATAGATCCGCCGGGTATTGATCGTCCGCTTGGTGGCCTTCGCCTGCGCGCCATTCGAAACCACCACGCGATCCCATCCCTCGGTGTAGACGGCGCCGGCCGGTCCGAGATCGAGAACCGTTACGTACCAAGGGATCCGAAGGGGAAGCATGGGCTCACCGAACAGGTCGCTGATTACGTTGAAGCCGGCGTACCGTCCCATCGGCCGGCCGTGCTGACACGACATCACCGACAAGTGCTCGTCGTCCATCCGGGCCGCCGCGACATCACCCGCCGCGAACACCCCCGGCACCCCGATCACGCGCAGGTAATCGTCGACGGGCACCCGGCCCAGCCGGTCCCGGGCCACGCCCAGCTGCTCGGTCAGTGGGCTCGCTCGCATGCCCGCGCACCACACCACCGTGGCCGCCTCGAGTCGCTCGCCCGTCGACAGCGACACGCCATCCTTGTCCACCGCCGCGACCCTGACCCCGGTTCTGGTCTCGATGCCGTTGTCCGACAGGGCCTGTTCGATCACCGGCAGTGCCGAGGAGCCCATATCGGAGCCGACGGCGTTGTGGTCGACCAGGATCACCCGAGGCGTGACCGAACCCTGGCGGAACAACACGCGCAGCCGCTTCGGCAGCTCGCAGGCCGTCTCGATACCGGTCAGCCCGGCACCGACCACGACGACGGTCGCGGCTCCTGCAGTCCGCGGATCGTCGGCAAGACCGCGCAGGTGGCGCTGCAGCGCAAGCGCGTCGTCATGAGTGTCGACGTCAAAACCGAACTCCCGCAGCCCCGGTATGGCGGGTTTGACCACCTGACTGCCCGACGCCAACACCAGCCGGTCGTAGCCGTACGTCGCGCCGCCGGATGTCGTGACGACGCGGGCGGCGGCGTCGATCGCGGTTACCTCCGCGGCGACGTGCGTGACTCCCGCGGGGTCGAGCAGATCGGCGAGCGGGATGCGGCAGGCGCTCAGATCGGCCTCATAGTTGCGGACGCGGATGTCGTGAAACGGTTTGGCGCTCAACACGGTGATGTCAACGGTGCCCGGCGCAACGGCGAGTTCGTCGAGTCGCCGGGCCGCACCGAGCGCCGCCCATAGCCCCGCGAACCCCGAGCCGATGACGATCACTGCGGTCACGCGCTCACCATCTCCTCCATCCGGCCCGCGCCGATGGTCGTAATCTATCGGTGTGCACGCCTTGACCGGGTTCTGGTTCGCGCTGCCCTCGCAGATGCGGGACCCGGTGCTGTTCGCCATCCCCTTCTTTTTGCTGCTGTTGATTCTCGAATGGACTGCGGCCCGCAAGCTGGAGGCCCTCGAGGCCGCCGGCGCCGAGACACCACGACCGGCCTCCGGCGCGTACCTGACCCGCGACTCGATGGCGAGCATTTCGATGGGGCTGGTGTCGATAGCCACCACCGCCGCCTGGAAGACCCTGGCGCTGCTCGGCTACGCGGCGATCTACGCCTATGTCGCACCGTGGCACCTGTCGGTGACCAAGTGGTACACGTGGGTGATCGCGATCCTTGGCGTGGACCTGCTGTACTACGCCTATCACCGCATCGCGCACCGGGTCCGGCTGATCTGGGCCACCCATCAGGCCCATCACTCCAGCGAGTACTTCAACTTCGCCACCGCGCTGCGCCAGAAGTGGAACAACAGCGGCGAGATCCTGATGTGGATTCCGTTGCCGCTGTTGGGACTTCCCCCGTGGATGGTCTTCTTCAGCTGGTCGCTGAACCTGATCTACCAGTTCTGGGTGCACACGGAGCGGATCGACAAACTGCCGCGGCCGTTCGAATTCGTCTTCAACACACCGTCGCACCACCGGGTGCACCACGGCATGGACAAGATGTATCTCGACAAGAACTACGGCGGCATCTTCATCATCTGGGACCGGATGTTCGGCAGCTTCCAGGCGGAGATGTTCCGCCCGCACTACGGCCTGACCAAGCAGGTGGACACGTTCAACATCTGGAACCTGCAGATCCGCGAATACGTCGCAATCGTCCGCGATTGGCGATCGGCGAGCCGCCTGCGCGATCGCCTTGGCTACGTATTCGGCCCGCCGGGCTGGGTGCCGCGCGGGGCAGCTCAAACCGACGGCGCGGTGCCGCTGGCCACGTCACGGTAACGTCAAGACCAGGTCACGCGAAAGACTCAACGTCGGCGAGATGTGCGCCGTAATCTCAACCCGTGGCCGGTGCGTGCGCCGGCCCCGACGGAACGGAGTCCATGGTGCGCTGCCTGGCAATTCGCGCTCTTGTCGCCTCCGTCACCGTCGCGGCGCTGGTGCCCGGGCTGCGGGCCGCGCCGGCCGCGGCGGACCCCATCGTGGTCTTCCCCGGCATGGAGATCCACCAGGACAGCCACCTGTGCACCCTGGGTTACGTCGACCCGGGCCTGAAGATCGCGTTCACCGCCGGGCACTGCCGGGGCGGGGGAGTCGTCACCGACAAGGACCGCCACGTCATCGGGCATCTGGCGACGTTCCGGGATAACACTCCCAGCGGCTCGACCGTGGCCACCGACCAGGTGATTAACGACTACGAGGCGATCGTGCTCGACAACGTGCCGGCGAACAACATCCTGCCGGGGGGGCGCGCACTGGTCTCGACCCCGGGTCTGACCGTCCAGCCGGGGCAGGCGGTCTGCCATTTCGGTGTCGCCACCGGCGAGACGTGCGGGACGGTGGAAGCCGTCAACAACGGGTGGTTCACCATGTCCCACGGCGTCCAGAGCCACCAGGGGGATTCGGGTGGCCCGGTGTACCTCGCCCCCGACGGGGGACCGGGGCAGATCGTGGGCATCTTCAACAGCATGTGGGGCGATTTCCCGGCGGCGGTGTCCTGGCGGTCCACCTCCGAACAGGTCCGCGAGGACCTGGGGATGCGCACCAGCGCGAGTTAGCCGCCCGCGGCCAGCACGAAGACCGGGATGGATGGCGCCGCGGCGCGCAGCTCCTCATCGCTGGATTCCGGGGTCAGCCCGGCGACATATCCCTTGACCTGCCAGTACCACCGGGCCAAATAGCGTTGCAACACCTCTGCTTTGTCCCCATCGCCCAGCTCGGTGGCCAGCAGGCGTCTCCTGCGCCAGCGCGGCCCCACCTCGACGACGCCCGCCGCGCGCACGTTGCGCGCCCACTGGGTGTCGCCGCGCGGTGAGACCAGATAGTCCACTCCGTCAACGGTTAGCAGGTTGATCACCACTGCGCGCTGTTTTCCGCTCTTGCGGCCACGCACACGCAGGGCCCGGGTCCCGGCGATGCTGATACCGAGCTCGGCGAGCCAGCGGATCACCCTGTTCGCGGCCCGCGCGGCCCGGTTCGGTTCTTCGTATCGGGTGGGCATCGTGCGTCCTCTCGGGTGGTCGTATCCGGTGAGCGGAATGAGAGCGGTGCTCTCGGTAATAGACACGGTGACACAGCGCCTAGCGAAAAGCAAGAGCGGTGATCTCGTTTGTGCCAGACTGGTCACGTGGGCAAACGCCAGGAATCGCGGGAGCAGATCGAGGCACGCATCGTCGAGCTGGGCCGCGTCCACCTGGTCGACCGGGGCGCGGCCGGGTTGTCGCTGCGTGCGATCGCCCGCGACCTGGGCATGGTGTCCTCGGCGGTCTACCGCTACGTGTCCAGCCGCGACGAGCTGCTGACCCTGCTGCTGATCGACGCCTATTCCGACCTGGCCGACGCGGTGGACCGGGCCCGCGACACCGCGGACGAGGTGTGGAGCGACGACGTCATCGCGATCGCGCGGGCGGCGCGGCGCTGGGCCGTGGCGCATCCCGCTCAGTGGGCCCTGCTCTACGGCAGCCCCGTGCCCGGATATCACGCGCCCCCGGAGCGCACCGTCGGAGTCGGCACCCGCGTGGTGGGCGCCATCTTCGACGCCATCGCGGCGGGGATCGCGACCGGAGACATCAGGTTGACCGATACCGTTGCGCCGCAACCGATGTCGTCGGACTTCGAGCGGATCCGTCACGAATTCGGCTTTCCCGGCGACGATTCCGTCATCGCCAAGTGCTTCTTGTTCTGGGCCGGCGTGCTGGGTGCGATCAACCTCGAGGTGTTCGGGCAGTACGGCGCGGACACCCTGACCGATCCCGAGGCGATCTTCGACACCCAGCTTCGGCTGCTGGTGGACCTATTGGCCCAGCATTGAGCCGACACCGACACAGCGCATGAATTAGAACGTGTTCACCCGGCGTTTCCGGGCGGCGGCCGCCCGAGCACGGCAAAGTCTTTCCGGCCCTTTCTGCCGGCCGGCAGACTGGGCTATCCTGCCAAACGATGACCCCTCCCACTCAACCGCCGACGCAGATCGCATGGGTTACCCGAGACCTCGACGCCACTGAAAAGGCCCTCACCGGCCTTTTAGGCGTCCGCAAGTGGGTGCGGATACCCGACGTGCACTTTGCTCCGGATGCGTGCAGCTATCTTGGCAAGCCCGCCGACTTCGTCGCCGGCATCTCGCTGAGCTATCTCGGTGACATGCAGTTGGAGCTGATCTGCCCGGTCCGCGGGCAGAGTATCTATAGTGACTTTTTGCGTGACTCGGGCCCGGGTTTGCATCACATCTGCGTCGAGGCCGAGAGCCCCGAGAAATTCGACACGGCGCTGGCCGACGCCGCCGACCACGGCGCGCCCGTCGTGCAGCAGGGCGTGATGCCGGGCGGAATTCAGTTCGCCTACGTGTCGGCTCCGCAGGCGGGTGTGCCGTTCGTGGAGATCGCTTACGTGTCGCCCGAAATGCGGGCGTTTTACGACTACATCAAACAGGAGCAACGGTGAGCACCGAAATACCAGCAACCGTCGACGCGGGCACGGTCACGTCGTGGTCGGATGACGTCGACGTGGTCGTGATCGGTTTCGGTATCGGCGGTGGGTGCGCCGCGGTGAGCGCGGCGGCTGCCGGCGCGCGGGTGCTGGTGCTCGAACGGGCCGCCGTGGCGGGCGGCACCACTTCGCTTGCGGGGGGCCACTTTTACCTCGGCGGCGGAACCGCGGTCCAGCAGGCGACCGGCAATCCCGACTCGCCCGAGGAGATGTACAAATACCTCGTTGCGGTGTCCCGGCAACCCGACCACGACAAGATCCGTGCGTACTGCGAAGGCAGCGTCGAGCATTTCAATTGGCTAGAAGACCTGGGCTTCCAGTTCGAGCGCAGCTACTTTCCGGGGAAGGCGGTGATCCAGCCCAACACCGAGGGGTTGATGTTCACCGGCAACGAGAAGGTGTGGCCGTTCCTCGAGCAGGCGGTGCCGGCGCCGCGCGGCCACAAGGTGCCCGTGCCCGGCGACACCGGGGGCGCGAGCATGGTGATCGACCTGCTGCTCAAACGGGCCGCGAGCCTGGGCGTGCAAGTCCGGTACGAGACGGGCGCCACCGAACTCATCGTCGACGGCTCGGGTGCGGTGACCGGCGTGACGTGGAAGCGGTTCACCGAAACCGGTGCGATCAAGGCAAAGTCGGTCATCATCGCTGCCGGGGGCTTCGTGATGAACCCCGACATGGTAGCCAAGTACACGCCGAAACTGGCCGAGAAACCGTTCGTGCTCGGCAACACCTATGACGACGGCCTGGGCATCCGGCTGGGCGTATCGGCCGGCGGGGCCACCCAACACATGGATCAGATCTTCATCACCGCGCCGCCGTACCCGCCGTCGATCCTGCTCACCGGGATCATCGTCAACAAGCTGGGGCAGCGGTTCGTCGCCGAGGATTCCTACCATTCCAGGACTTCGGGTTTCATCATGGATCAGCCCGACAGCGCGGCGTACCTGATCGTCGACGAGGCACACCTGGAACACCCCAAGATGCCGCTGGTCCCGCTCATCGACGGGTGGGAGAGCGTCGCGGAGATGGAAGCCGCGCTCGGGATCCCCGAGGGCAACCTGGTCGCGACGCTGGACCGCTACAACACCCACGCCGCGCGCGGCGAGGATCCCGACTTTCACAAGCAGCCGGAATTCCTTGCGCCACAAGACAAAGGGCCGTGGGGCGCGTTCGACATGTCGCTGGGCAAGGCCATGTACGCCGGATTTACCGTGGGCGGGCTGGCCGTGTCCGTGGACGGGCAGGTACTGCGCGACGACGGCACCGTGGTGCCGGGCCTGTATGCGGTGGGCGCGTGTGCGTCGAACATCGCCCAGGACGGCAAGGGCTACGCGAGCGGCACGCAGCTGGGCGAAGGCTCGTTCTTCGGCCGCCGGGCGGGAGCCCACGCGGCGCAGAGCCGCTAGACAAGCGTCGAGACTGTAATTTCGCAGGAAAAGTGCGAGTAAACCCCTCCAGAATTACAGCCTCGGCGCGAGACGGCCTCGCCGGGCCGGAGCCCACGCGGCGACGCGCTAGACCGGCGCCGGCTCCTTTTCCACCGGCCCGAGTCGCCACTGCCCATCGCCGAGCAGCTGGAGCTGTTTTTCGTGGTGCTGCTCCACGGTGTGCCGGTGGCTGACGCTGACCACGACGCAGTCCGGCAGCTCGCTTCGAAGTAACTGGTAGAGCGCGAATTCCAGGCCCTCGTCCAGCGCCGAGGTGGCCTCGTCGAGAAATACCGCCCGCGGCCTGGTGAGCAAGATGCGCGCGAACGCGACGCGCTGCTGCTCGCCGGGGGAGAGCACCTTCGCCCAATCCTGCTCCTCGTCGAGCCGGTCATAGAGCGGGGCCAACGCGACCTTGTTCAGCACATCGCGCAGGACGCCGTCCGCGATGTCGTCGGGAGAATTCGGATAGCACACGACGGTGCGCAGCGAGCCCAGGGGCACATACGGCAACTGCGACAAGAACATCGTCGCGTTGTCACCCTCCGGGCGGCACAGCGTCCCGGAGGCGTACGGCCACAGCTCGGCCAGGCTGCGCAGCAGCGTGGTCTTGCCGGCGCCGGAACGGCCGGTGATCACCAGCGCCTCCCCGCTATCCAGTTGCACGTCAAGCGAATCGATCAACTGATCGCCGGCCGGTGTGCGCACTTCGACGCCGGCGAGCTCGACGGCGACCTCTTGACTCGGCTTGACTAGCACCGCCGGCAGTTCGCGCCCTTGCGCGTTGGCGTCGACGAGCCCGTGCAACCGGATGATCGCCGCCCGGAACGCCGCGAACGCGTCGTAGTTGTTGCGGAAGAACGACAGCGAGTCGTGAATCTCGCCGAATGAGGTCGCCGTCTGGCCGACGTCGCCGAAGGCGATCTGGCCGGCGAACAGTCGCGGCGCCTGAATTATCCACGGCAGCGGCACGATTGCCTGCGACATCGACCAGTTCCACCCGTTGAAAATGATGGTTCGGCGGACGAACCTGCGGTAGTTGGTGATGACCGGGGTAAAGCGCCCCATCAGTTGCGTTCGCTCCACTCGCTCGCCGCGATAGAAGCCCACCGCCTCGGCGGCATCGCGCAACCGCACCAGCGCGTACCGGAATGCCGCGTTGAGCTTCTCGTTGTTGAAGCTGAGCCAGATCAGCGGACGCCCCAGCCAGAACGCGACGACGGTCGCGATGAAGACGTAGACCACGACGACCCAGAACATCGCGCGCGGCAGCGTGAAGCCGAAAATGTTCAGGCCGCCGGAGAGGTTCCAGAGGATCGCCGCGAACGAAATCACCGAAGCCACCGCACGCACGGCGCCGAACAACAAGGTGTTCTGCGTCTCGTTGGACGGGATGTTGGGGGTCGGACCGACCCCGGCCGTGAAGATGTCGACGTCTTGTTGGATCCGCTGATCCGGGTTGTCGATGGTGTTGTCGATGAATAGATCCCGGTAGTAGGCCCTGCCCTCGAGCCAGTCGTCGGTGAGGTGGGCGGTCAGCCAGACACGCCACGCGATAATGAAGCGCTGCGTCAGATAGATGTCGACCAGGATGCGGGCGATGAAGATGGTTGCCAACACACTGAAATGCCACAGCGACATCCAAAAGCCGTGAATGCCAGAGTTTTTCACCCTGGCATCGCCCGCCGCAATGCCTTCGAACGCGGTCTGCAGGGATGTGAACAGATCGTTGCTCTGGTAACTCAGCAGCACGGCGAGGCGCACGGACAGCAGGACCAACAACAGCAGCACGCCCAACATCAGCCAGACCTTGACGGCCTGCGGACCAACGAAGTAACCCCTGGTGATCCGCCAATACTGGCGGCCCCAGACCGTCACATACCTGATCACGACCAGCACGACAATCAGGCACACGGCACTGATCGCCCAGGCTTCGCCCAGCCATCGCAGGGAGTCATGGAGCGCAGCCGACCAGTTGATGGATTCCTTGAACGGCTTGGGGTCCAACTTCGACGTCTCCTTGCTACCGAGGCATCCGGCGGAGCCTCATGGTGGACACTTCCCCGCGAAATTACCCGAGGCGGTGTGGATAGGCTGCCTGGATGAGCATCGACGCTCCGTCCAGCCAGACCGTGCATGCCGGCCGGCTCATCGCACGCCGGCTCAAAGCCAGCGGAATCGACACCATTTTCACGTTGTCCGGCGGCCACCTGTTTTCCATCTACGACGGCTGCCGTGACGAGGGTATCCGGCTGATCGACACCCGGCACGAGCAGACGGCGACATTTGCCGCTGAGGGCTGGTCGAAGGTGACCAGGGTCCCCGGCGTGGCCGCGCTCACCGCCGGTCCGGGCGTCACCAACGGCATGAGCGCGATGGCAGCCGCGCAGCAGAACCAGTCACCGCTGGTGGTGCTCGGCGGCCGCGCCCCCGCCGGACGCTGGGGCATGGGTTCGCTGCAGGAGATCGACCACGTGCCGTTCGTGGCGCCGCTGGCTCGTTTCGCGGCCACCGCGCAATCCGCCGAGGCCGCGGGCCTGCTCGTCGACGAAGCGTTGCGCGCGGCCGTCGGTGCCCCCTCGGGCGTGGGATTCGTCGACTTCCCGATGGACCACGTGTTTGCCGTATCCCAGGACGCCGGCCGACCCGGCGCTCTGTCCGATGCGCCGCCGGGCCCGGCTCCCGACGGCGCGGCGCTCGAACGCGCCGCGGACCTGCTCGCCACGGCACACCGGCCGGTGATCATGGCCGGCACCAACGTGTGGTGGGGGCACGCGGAGGCGGCGCTGCTGCATCTCGCCGAAGAGCGGCAGATCCCGGTGCTGATGAACGGGATGGCCCGCGGCGTGGTGCCGGCCGACCACCCGTTGGCGTTCTCCCGGGCCCGGGCCAAAGCGCTGGGCGAGGCGGACGTGGCGCTGGTCGTCGGCGTGCCCATGGATTTCCGGCTGGGATTCGGCAAGGTGTTCGGGCCGCAGACCCAACTCGTCGTGGCGGATCGTGCCGAACCGGCCCGCGACCATCCGCGGCCCGTCGCGGCCGGTCTCTACGGCGACCTCACGTCGATCCTCTCGGCGCTGGCCGGACCGGGGGAGCATCGGGACTGGATCGCCGAGCTGCGCACGGCCGAAACCGCGGCGCGAAGCTCCGAAACAGCCGAGCGGGGCGACGACCGCACGCCGCTGCACCCGATGCGGGTGTACGCCGAGCTGGCCCCCCTGCTGGACCGCGACGCCATCGTGGTCATCGACGCCGGCGATTTCGGGTCCTATGCGGGCCGCGTGATCGACAGCTACCTGCCGGGGTGCTGGCTGGACAGCGGACCCTTCGGCTGCCTGGGTTCCGGACCCGGCTACGCCCTGGCCGCCAAGCTGGCCCACCCCGACCGCCAGGTCGTCCTGCTGCAGGGTGACGGCGCTTTCGGGTTCAGCGGCATGGAGTGGGACACCCTGGTCCGGCACCACGTGCCCGTCGTGTCGGTGATCGGCAACAACGGGATCTGGGCCCTCGAAAAGCACCCGATGGAGGCGATTTACGGCTATTCGGTGGTGGCGGAGTTGCGTCCGGGCACGCGCTACGACGAGGTCGTCCGCGCGCTGGGCGGCCATGGTGAGCTGGTGTCCGCGCCCGCCGAGCTGCGGCCCGCGCTGGAGCGTGCCTTCGGCAGTGGCATGCCCGCCGTCGTCAACGTGCTTACCGATCCGAGCATCGCCTACCCACGCCGGTCCAACCTGGCATAGCTCGCCCACCGCGTACCGTTGACCTGTGCCAAAGACCACCCGCGCTGAACCTGGCCGGCTGAGCAGCCGATTTTGGCGGCTGCTGGGCGCCAGCACTGAAAAGGACCGAAGCCGTTCGCTGGCTCAGGTGACCGCCTCGTCGGAGTACGACGAGGAGGCCGCCGGCCTCACCGACGAGCAGCTGCGCAAGGCGGCGGGGCTGCTCAACCTCGACGACCTCGCCGACTCCGACGACATCGCGCAGTTCCTCGCGATCGCCCGGGAAGCCGCCGAACGGTCAACGACGTTGCGCCCGTTCGATGTTCAGCTGCTTGGCGCGCTGCGCATGCTTGACGGCGACGTGATCGAGATGGCCACCGGTGAGGGTAAGACGCTGGCCGGGGCCATCGCGGCGGCCGGGTACGCGATCGCGGGCCGGCACGTGCACGTGGTGACCATCAACGACTACCTGGCGCGCCGCGACGCCGAGTGGATGGGGCCGCTGCTGGAGGCGATGGGCCTGACGGTCGGCTGGATCACCGCGGAGTCGACCAGCGAGCAACGCAGGGCCGCCTACGACTGCGATGTCACCTATGCCTCGGTCAATGAGATCGGCTTCGACGTGCTGCGGGACCAGCTGGTGACCGACGTTGCCGACCTGGTGTCGCCGAATCCCGATGTGGCCCTTATCGATGAGGCCGACTCGGTTCTGGTCGACGAGGCGCTGGTGCCGCTGGTGCTGGCCGGCACGACGCACCGGGAGACCCCGCGGCTGGAGATCATCAAACTGGTCGGCGAGCTCGTCGCCGAAACCGACTACGACACCGACGCCGACAGCCGCAACGTGCACCTGACCGAGGTCGGCGCGCGCAAAGTGGAGAAGGCGCTCGGCGGCATCGACCTCTACTCCGAGGAACACGTCGGCACCACGCTCACCGAGGTCAACGTGGCGCTGCACGCCCATGTGTTGCTGCAGCGCGACGTGCACTACATCGTTCGAGACGACGCCGTGCACCTGATCAATGCCGCGCGCGGCCGCATCGCGCAGCTGCAGCGCTGGCCCGACGGCCTGCAGGCCGCCGTCGAGGCGAAGGAGGGCATCGAGACCACCGAGACCGGCGAGGTGCTCGACACCATCACGGTGCAGGCGCTGATCAACCGCTACACCACCGTGTGCGGCATGACCGGCACCGCGCTGGCCGCCGGTGAGCAGCTGCGCCAGTTCTACAAGCTCGGAGTGTCACCGATTCCGCCCAATGAGCCCAACATTCGCGAAGACGAGTCCGACCGGGTCTACATCACCGCCGCCGCCAAGAACGACGCGATCGTCGCGCACATCGCCGAGGTGCACGAAACCGGGCAGCCGATGCTGGTCGGCACCCGCGATGTCGCCGAATCCGAGGACCTGCACGAGCGGCTGCTGCGCCGCGGCGTGCCCGCGGTGGTGCTCAACGCCAAGAACGACGCCGAGGAAGCGCAGGTTATCGCCGAGGCCGGCAAATTCGAGTCGGTCACGGTCTCCACGCAGATGGCGGGGCGCGGTACCGATATCCGGCTGGGCGGATCCGACGAAGCCGACCACGACAGGGTCGCCGACCTGGGCGGGCTGCACGTCGTCGGCACCGGCCGGCATCACACCGAGCGGCTGGACAACCAGCTGCGCGGGCGTGCCGGACGGCAGGGCGACCCCGGCTCGTCGGTGTTCTTCTCCAGTTGGGAAGACGACGTCGTGGTGGCCAACCTCGACCAGAACAAGCTGCCCATGGAAACCGACGAGGACGGCCGGATCGTCAGCCCCAAGGCGGCCGGGCTGCTCGATCACGCCCAGCGCGTCGCGGAGGGCCGGATGCTCGACGTGCACGCCAACACCTGGCGCTACAACCAGCTGATCGCCCAACAGCGCGCCATCATCGTCGACCGGCGAAACACGTTGCTGCGCACCACAACCGCGCGCGACGAGCTCGCCGAGCTCGCGCCCAAACGGTATGAAGAGCTGGCCAAGGCGATGCCCGAGGACGAGGCCGACGAACGCCTCGAGACGATCTGCCGGCTGATCATGCTGTATCACCTCGACCGCGGCTGGGCCGACCATCTGGCGTACCTGGCCGACATCCGCGAGAGCATTCACCTGCGCGCGCTGGGCCGACAAAATCCGCTGGACGAGTTTCACCGGTTGGCCGTCGACGCGTTCGCCTCGCTGGCCGCGGATGCGATCGAAGCGGCGCAGCAGACGTTCGAAACGGCAAACGTGCTCGAAGAGGAGCCCGGGCTGGATCTCTCGAAGCTGGCCCGGCCGACGTCGACGTGGACCTACATGGTCAACGACAACCCGCTCTCGGATGACACGCTCGCGACCCTGAGCCTGCCCGGGGTATTCCGCTAGGCCGACGGTCCAGGCGCCCAACGTGCGTCCAGCCGCACGCTGGTGCGCGAGTGTGCGGCCAGCCACACGCTCGCCGGGCGTGGTCCGCGCTGCGGACCGCATCGTCTCCCGGCTAAGGTCACGGCTCATGGAGCACGTGCCTCCGCCCGACCGGGTACTGACCGTGCCCAACTTGCTCAGCGCCATCCGCCTGGCGCTCATCCCGGTGTTCGTCTACGCGCTGGTGTTCGCGCATGCCGACGGTTGGGCGGTGGCCATCCTGATGTTCAGCGGCGCCTCCGACTGGGCCGACGGCAAGATCGCGCGGGCGCTGAACCAGTCGTCGCGGCTGGGTGTCCTGCTGGACCCGGCGGTCGATCGTCTCTACATGGTGACCGTGCCCGTCGTCATGGCGATCGGCGGAGTCCTGCCGTGGTGGTTCGTCGTCACGCTGCTGGTGCGCGACGGGCTGCTGGCCGCGAGCCTGCCGCTGCTGCGAAGCCGCGGGCTGTCGGCGCTGCCGGTGACGTACGTCGGCAAGGCCGCCACCTTCGCCCTCATGTCCGGTTTCCCGCTCGTCCTGCTGGGCACCTGGGACGCGTTGTGGAGCCGCGTGATCGGCGCCATCGGATGGGCCTTTCTGATCTGGGGCATCTACACCTACCTGTGGGCGTTCGTGCTGTACGTGGTGCAGCTGACGTTGGTCGTGCGCCGGATGCCCACGCTCAAAGCGGGTGCGCATGGCTGAACCCGACCGCCTGCTCGGCGGCTACGACCCCAACGCCGGCCGCAGCGCCCACGAGGCGGCCCGCCCGACGCTGATCCCGGTGCCGTCGCTGCTGCGCGCCCTGCTGTCGGAACATCTGGATCCCGGGTATGCCGCCGCGGCCGAAAAACGTAGTCGCACCGCCACACCCCGGACCGCGCGGGCGCGCGTCTTCGGTTGGCTCTGGCAGGCGCTCGCGGCGATGCTGGTCGCCACCGTGTTCGCCGCGGCGGTCGCGCAGGCCCGCTCGGTCGAACCCGGTGTGCGCTCCGCCCAACAGCTGCTGGTGCGCAGCGTCCGCTCGACCGAAGACACCGCGGCCCGGCTGTCCAAGCGGCGCACCGCGCTCTCGGCTCAGGTCGACGATGTGCAGCGACACGCGCTGGCCGACAACGCCGAGGGACAGCGGCTGCTCACCCGTCTGGACGCGCTCAGCCTGGCCGCGGCCAGCACGCCGATCATCGGCCCCGGCCTGACCATCACCGTGACCGAGCCCGGTGCCAGCCCGAATCTTTCCGACGTGTCCAAGCAGCGAGTGACCGGCAGCCGCCAGATCATCCTCGACCGCGACCTCCAGCTCGTCGTCAACTCGTTGTGGGCCAGCGGCGCCGAAGCCATTTCGGTCGGCGGGGTTCGGATCGGGCCGAACGTAACGATCCGGCAGGCCGGGGGAGCGATCCTCGTCGACAACAACCCCACCGGCAGCCCGTACACCATCCTCGCGGTCGGGCCGCCGCGCTCGATGCGCGACGTCTTCGACGGCAGCCCGGGCCGACAGCGTCTTAGGCTGCTGGAGATCTCCTACGGCGTCGGCGTCACCGTGAACGTCTCCGACGGTCTGTCGCTGCCTGCCGGGTCGGTCCGGGAAGTCAAGTTCGCCAAACAGATTGGGCCCTAGTGAGAAAAGTCCTCGCATGATCGGTATCGCGGCGCTGGCGCTCGGCATCGTGCTGGGTTTGGTCTTCCATCCCGCCGTGCCCGAGGTCGTCCAACCGTATCTGCCCATCGCGGTGGTCGCCGCGCTCGACGCGGTGTTCGGCGGGCTGCGCGCCTACCTCGAGCGGATCTTCGATCCGAAGGTTTTCGTGGTGTCGTTCGTCTTCAACGTCTTCGTGGCGGCGCTGATCGTCTACGTCGGCGATCAACTGGGTGTCGGCACGCAGTTGTCCACGGCCATCATCGTCGTGTTGGGTATCCGCATTTTCGGCAACGCGGCCGCGCTGCGGCGACGGCTGTTCGGGGCGTGACGACTGTGAGGTCAGCGTGAGCCAGGAGCCGCCAGAGGATGCCCGCGACGAAAGTCGTGACGCGCCAACCCGGCACGGCCACTCCGAAGGTGAGCACAAGGCCGACGACGCCCAGCGCGGCCGCCACGAGTTGCCGTCGGATCGCCCGCGCCCCGAGATCGGGTCGGTGCAGCGGACCGGATGGTCCGGGCTGCTGCGGGCCGGGCGCTCCCGGCTCTTGTTCGGAATGCTGGCGGCCCTGCTGTGCCTTGTTCTGGGGCTCGCCATCATCACCCAGGTCCGCCAGACGAAATCGGGTGACTCGCTGGACACAGCGCGCCCCGCGGACCTGTTGGTGCTGCTGGATTCGTTGCGGCAGCGCGAGGCCACGCTGAACACCGAAGTTGCCGAACTGCAGAACACACTGAATCAACTGCAGGCGTCGGGCAACACCGACCAGGCCGCCATCCAAAGCGCTCAGGCCCGGCTGGCCGCGCTGTCCATTCTGGTCGGCTCCGTCGGCGCCACCGGGCCTGGCGTCACCGTCACGATCGACGACCCCGGCCCCGGGGTGTCACCCGAGGCCATGCTCGACGTGATCAACGAGTTGCGGGCCGCCGGCGCCGAGGCGGTCGAGACCAACGATGCCCATCAGTCGGTACGGGTGGGCGTCGACACCTGGGTGGTGGGCACGCCCGGCTCGTTGATGATCGACGGCAAGACACTGTCGCCGCCGTATTCGATTCTGGCGATTGGCGATCCGCCGACGCTGGCCGCCGCGATGAACATTCCGGGCGGCGCGGAGGACAGCATCAAGCGCGTCGGTGCGCGGATGTCGGTGCAGCAGGCCGACCGGGTCGACGTGACAACCTTGCGACAACCAAAACCGCACCAATACGCTCAGCCCGTCAAGTGAGCACCCCGACCAGAACAGGAACACCGTGAGCGATATCCCGGCCGAGCTGCACTACACCGCCGAACACGAGTGGGTTCGCCGCAGCGCGGACGACACCGCGCGGATCGGGATCACCGACTTCGCCCAGTCGGCACTCGGCGACGTCGTCTTCGTTCAGCTGCCCGACGTCGGCACCGAGCTGGTCGCCGGCGAATCGTTCGGCGAGGTGGAATCGACGAAATCGGTGTCGGACCTCTACGCGCCGGTGTCGGGGACGGTCACCGCCGTCAACTCCGATCTGGACGGCAGTCCGCAACTGGTCAACTCCGACCCGTATGGCGCCGGCTGGCTGGTGGATGTGCAGGTTTCCGACGCCGCCGGGCTCGAGTCGGCCATCGCCACACTGCTTGACGCCGAGGCCTACCGCGGGACACTAACCGAATGACGATTGCTAATGTCCCTGCAGCCTGTCGATCGCGCAGTGGTGGGGACATCGCCGACCGGTGCGCGGTACGGTCAAACGGATCACAATGAGAACGCAGTTATCGGCAGTACGAGGCAAAGCGCCTAGTGGGGAGCCGGCCGAGCGGCCCGGTCAGACAACGCCACAGCGGCCAGTGAGGAGCAGCGCGTGACGGACATGGACTCAGGGAAAGAGCAGGACCAGAACGCTGACGAAGTCACCGTGGAGACGACTTCCGTTTTCCGTGCCGACTTCCTCAACGAACTGGACGCTCCCGCGCAAGCGGGAACCGAGAGCGCGGTCTCCGGCGTCGAAGGCCTGCCCGCGGGTTCGGCTCTGCTGGTCGTCAAACGGGGACCGAACGCCGGCTCACGCTTCCTGCTCGACCAGGCCATCACGTCAGCCGGCCGGCACCCTGACAGCGACATCTTCCTCGATGACGTCACCGTGAGCCGCCGCCACGCCGAATTCAGGTTGGAAGGCAACGACTTCCAGGTCGTCGATGTTGGTAGCCTCAACGGCACCTACGTCAACCGCGAGCCGGTGGATTCGGCGGTGCTGGCGAATGGTGACGAGGTGCAGATCGGAAAGTTCCGTCTGGTGTTTTTGACCGGACCCAAGCAGGGTGACGACGAGGGAGGATCTTCAGGCTAGTGAGCGCGCCCGATAGCCCGGCGCTGGCCGGGATGTCGATCGGGGCGGTCCTCGAACTGTTGAGGCCGGATTTCCCCGATGTCACGATCTCCAAGATTCGCTTCTTGGAGGCCGAGGGATTGGTGACGCCGCAACGTGCTGCCTCCGGATACCGCAGGTTCACCGCGTACGACTGCGCCCGGCTGCGCTTCATCCTTACCGCTCAGCGCGATCATTACCTGCCGCTGAAGGTGATCCGGTCACAGCTGGACGCGCAGCCCGACGGCGAGCTGCCGCCGTTCGGATCGCCTTACGGTGTACCGCGATTGGTGTCGGTCGCCGGCAGCGATGCCGCATCCGCCGGCGGCGAGGCCGGCTCCGATCCGGCCGCGGTGGCGCCCACGCGCATCCGGTTGAGTCGCGAAGAGCTGCTGGAGCGCTCCGGTGTGGACGAGGGGCTGCTGACCGCGCTGCTCAAGGCCGGGGTGATCACCACCGGTCCGGGCGGGCTGTTCGACGAACACGCTGTGGTGATCCTGCAGTGCGCACGCGCCCTGGCCGACTACGGCGTCGAGCCGCGGCATCTGCGCGCCTTCCGGTCGGCGGCCGACCGGCAGTCCGATCTGATCGCCCAAATCGCCGGGCCGGTAGTCAAAGCCGGCAAGGCCGGCGCTCTCGATCGCGCGGACGACCTGGCGCGTGAGGTCGCGGCACTCGCTATCACTTTGCATACCTCGCTGATCAAGTCTGCCGTTCGCGACGTTCTGCATCGCTGAGGACTAGACTTTCGTTCGATAGCTTGGCGTTCGGGTGCATGTGCGGAGGGCAGACACAGATGGGCGAAGTTCGTGTTGTCGGCATTCGCGTGGAGCAGCCGCAGAACCAGCCGGTGCTCTTGCTGCGCGAGGCCAACGGTGACCGCTATCTGCCGATCTGGATCGGCCAGTCCGAGGCGGCCGCCATTGCGCTCGAGCAACAAGGCGTGGAACCACCCCGGCCGCTGACGCACGATCTCATCAGGGATCTCATTGCAGCGCTTGGGCATTCGCTGAAAGAGGTGCGGATCGTCGATCTGCAGGAGGGCACTTTCTACGCTGACCTGGTCTTCGACCGCAACATCACGGTGTCGGCGCGCCCCTCGGATTCGGTGGCCATCGCGCTGCGGGTCGGCGTCCCGATCTACGTCGAGGAGGCGGTACTCGCCCAGGCCGGTCTGCTGATCCCCGACGAGAGCGACGAGGAATCCAACACCGCCGTCCGCGAAGACGAGGTGGAGAAATTCAAGGAGTTCCTCGACAGCGTGTCGCCCGACGATTTCAAGGCCACATAACCTGGCTATCCCATCGGGTTTGGGAAGCCGCAGGTAGCGGCGTCCCGCCGGTGGCCCGGGCAATCGGCGCGGGCGGCCACTAAGGTGGACAGCGACATCACGGATGCATCTCATCTGGGCCCGCGATGTCGACACGCCTGGCGGATAGCGCGCCGACTCACCCCTGCGGCGGCCATACTTTGATGACGACTAAGGCGCGGCGGCTGTCGGAAAGCGTAAGCTCTCTAGCACTCGGGCCTGAGCAAACATGGCTGCCGAGGCAGCCTGCGAACGCAGCTAGTTAACGAGCGCGATCGGCGAGAGGAACGAACCGTGAGCGAGCAGCCACGTCAAGAGCAGCTGGACCTAGCCGACCACGCGGACGCCACGACCGACCGCAGCGCCACCGCGCCGAGCGTGGCCGTGCAGCCCGGACTGTTCCCCGACGATTCCGTGCCCGACGAGCTGGTCGGCTACCGGGGGCCGAGCGCATGCCAGATCGCCGGAATCACCTACCGCCAGCTGGACTACTGGGCGCGCACCTCGCTGGTCGTTCCGTCGATCCGCAGCGCGGCGGGGTCCGGCAGCCAGCGGCTCTACTCCTTCAAGGACATCCTGGTTCTCAAGATCGTCAAGCGCTTGCTCGACACCGGGATCTCGCTGCACAACATCCGCGTCGCGGTCGACCATCTGCGCCAGCGCGGCGTCCAGGATCTGGCCAACATCACCCTGTTCTCCGACGGCACCACGGTTTACGAGTGCACCTCGGCCGAAGAGGTCGTCGACCTGCTGCAGGGCGGCCAGGGCGTGTTCGGCATCGCGGTGTCCGGCGCGATGCGCGAGCTGACCGGCGTCATCGCGGACTTCCCCGGCGAGCGTGCCGACGGCGGCGAATCGATCGACGCCCCGGAAGACGAGCTGGCGTCCCGGCGCAAGCACCGCGACCGCAAGATCGGCTAACCCCGCGCGATCGCGGACATCTGGGGGCGGCCGAGTAAGCTGGGGCACGCATCGCCCTCGCGCGGGAGAGTTCCGTGATTGCCAGTCACGGACGCCGAAGGAGCAACACCTCTCCGTCAACCTCTCAGGCACCCGGACCGCGCAAGACAACGATGCCTCTGGAAAGCGGTGTGACCGGCAGCGGTCGCACCCGCCGATGGGGAAAGGCGCCGCCGAGTTCAGCGGCGCCGAATCTCTCAGGCACCCGGCGACCGGGTGAAGACAGAGGGAGAGGGCCGCTCGTCCCTCTGCCCTGTCAGGAGTTCGCCAGTGTCCGACCAGTCAACTTTCGCCGCCCGGCACATCGGCCCCGATAGCCCGGCTGTCGCGGCCATGCTCGCCGTCATCGGCGTCGACTCGCTCGACAAGCTGGCGGCCAAGGCGGTCCCGACCGGCATTCTCGACAAGCTCGCCGACGGCGCCGCGCCGGGTCTGGACGCGTTGCCGCCGGCCGCGAGCGAGGCCGAGGCGCTGAGCGAGCTGCGGGCGCTGGCCGACGCCAACACCGTCGCGGTGTCGATGATCGGGCAGGGCTACTACGACACGCTCACGCCGCCGGTGCTGTTGCGCAACATCATGGAAAACCCGGCCTGGTATACGGCCTACACGCCGTATCAGCCCGAGATCAGCCAGGGCCGGCTCGAAGCGCTGCTGAACTTCCAGACTATGGTCGCCGACCTCACCGGCCTCGAGGTTGCCAACGCGTCGATGCTCGACGAGGGCACCGCGGCCGCCGAGGCGATGACGTTGATGCACCGGGCCGCTCGTGGCGCGGCCAACCGGCTGGCCGTCGACGTCGACGTCTTCGCGCAGACCGCCGCGGTGCTGAGCACCCGAGCCAAGCCGCTGGGCATCGACGTCGTGACCGCCGACCTGCGCGATGGCCTGCCCGACGGCGAATTCTTCGGTGTGATCGCCCAGCTGCCCGGTGCCAGCGGCCGGGTCACGGACTGGTCGGCCTTGGTCCAGGAGGCGCACGACCGCGGCGCGCTGGTCGCCGTCGGCGCCGACCTGTTGGCCCTCACGTTGATCAAGCCGCCCGGCGAGATCGGTGCCGACGTCGCGTTCGGCACCACCCAAAGATTCGGTGTACCAATGGGATTCGGCGGCCCGCACGCCGGATACCTGGCTGTGCACGCCAAGCACGCCCGTCAGCTGCCGGGCCGGCTCGTCGGGGTGTCCGTGGACGCCGACGGATCCCCGGCCTACCGGCTCGCGCTGCAGACCCGCGAGCAGCACATCCGCCGCGACAAGGCGACCAGCAACATCTGCACCGCGCAGGTGCTGCTGGCGGTGATGGCCGCCATGTACGCCAGCTACCACGGCGCCGACGGCCTGACCGAGATCGCGCGGCGGGTGCATGGCCGCGCCGAGGCGATCGCCGCCGGGTTGGGCTCGGCGGCCGATGCAGCGCTGGTGCATGACAAGTACTTCGACACCGTGCTGGCGCGCGTCCCGGGGCGCGCCGACGCGGTGATCGCCGCGGCCAAAGCCAAGGGCATCAACCTGTGGCGCGTCGACGCCGACCACGTGTCGGTGGCCTGCGACGAGGCCACGACCGCAGAGCACGTCGCGATTGTGCTGGGCGCGTTCGAAGTTCAGGCCGCCGAGCCGGCACGCGTCGACATCGCGACCCGCACCTCGGAGTTCCTGACTCATCCCGCGTTCACGCAATACCGCACCGAGACCGCCATGATGCGCTATTTGCGCACTCTGGCCGACAAGGATATTGCGTTGGACCGCAGCATGATTCCGCTCGGATCCTGCACGATGAAACTCAACGCCGCCGCCGAGATGGAGCCGGTCACCTGGCCGGAATTCGCTCGCCTGCATCCGTTCGCCCCGGCATCCGACAGCGCGGGATTGCGGCGGCTCATCGCCGACCTGGAGAGCTGGCTGGTGCAGATCACCGGTTACGACGCGGTCTCGCTGCAGCCCAACGCCGGCTCGCAGGGCGAGTACGCGGGCCTGTTGGCGATTCACGACTACCACGCCGACCGCGGCGAGCCGCACCGCGACATCTGCCTGATCCCGTCCAGTGCCCACGGCACCAACGCCGCATCGGCGGCGTTGGCCGGGCTGCGGGTGGCGGTGGTGGCCTGCCGCGACAACGGCGACGTCGACCTCGACGACCTGCGCGCCAAGGTCGCCGAGCACGCGGACCGGCTGGCGGCGCTGATGATCACCTACCCGTCGACCCACGGCGTGTACGAGCACGACATCGCGGACATCTGCGCGGCCGTGCACGACGCCGGCGGCCAGGTCTACATCGACGGCGCCAACCTCAACGCGCTGGTCGGCCTGGCGCGGCCGGGCAAATTCGGCGGCGACATCAGCCACCTGAACCTGCACAAGACGTTCTGCATCCCGCATGGCGGCGGCGGACCCGGCGTCGGGCCGGTGGCGGCGCGCTCGCACCTGGCCAAATACCTGCCGGGTCACCCCTACGCGCCCGAGTTGCCCGGCGGTCGGCCGGTGTCGTCGGCGCCCTACGGGTCGGCCTCGATCCTGCCGATCACGTGGGCCTACATCCGGATGATGGGCGCCGACGGATTGCGGGCGGCATCACTGACGGCGATCGCCTCGGCCAACTACATCGCCCGGCGCCTCGACGAATACTTCCCGGTGCTCTACACCGGCGAGAACGGCATGGTCGCCCACGAATGCATCCTGGACCTGCGCGGCATCACCAAGTCGACCGGCGTCACCGTCGACGATGTCGCAAAACGGTTGGCGGACTACGGTTTCCACGCGCCGACCATGAGCTTCCCGGTGGCCGGCACGCTGATGGTGGAGCCCACCGAGAGTGAGAGCCTGACCGAAGTCGACGCCTTCTGCGAGGCCATGATCGCCATCCGCCGCGAGATCGACCGGGTCGGCAAGGGGGAGTGGCCCGTCGACGACAACCCGTTGCGGGGCGCCCCCCATACCGCCGAGTGCCTGGTGGTCTCGGACTGGGATCATCCGTATACCCGCGAACAGGCCGCCTACCCGCTCGGCAAGGCGTTCCGCCCCAAGGTGTGGCCGCCGGTGCGTCGCATCGACGGCGCCTACGGCGACCGCAACCTGGTCTGCTCCTGCCCGCCGGTGGAGGCCTTCGTCTAACCGAAGCGGTCGGCGATCGCCGCGGCGATCTGCTCGGGGGCGTCCTCCTGGATGTAATGCTTGGCCTCGGGCAGCTCGACGACGACATGGTCGGGGAACGTCGCGCGCATCCGCGGAAGGTTCGGGCCCGGCGGAAAGGCGACGTCCTTCATGCCCCACACCAGCAGCGCGGGCTTAGCGCCCAGCTTGGCCGGCACCTCCGCGGCAAGCCGTCCAAGCAGCGGGTGGGCGGCCAGGATCTGCTTGGGCATCTCGGCCACGCCTTTTCGCGCCTCGGAGCTGGGCTGCACACCGCGGTAGTGCGCCATCACCGCGGCGCTGGGCCGTCGCGCCGTTCCCGCCGGGATCAGCCGTTCGACGAAGAAGTTGTGCCGCAGGATCGCGTACTGCATCGGTGGACTGCCCATGACCCGGCTGAACGCCTTCGTCGCGAAAGTGTCCGCCGGCCAGAACCAGGTGTTGCCCAGCACGACTCCGCGCACCCGGTCGGCGCGCTCGACCGCGACGGCCATGCTGATCGGCCCGCCCCAGTCCTGGCCCATGCTCACGTAGCCGTCCAGGCCGAGGTGGTCGAGGAACTCGCCGACGACCCTCGCGTGCTCGTCGATTTTGTAGCCGAATCCCTCCGGCCGATCCGAGAGCCCGAAACCGAGGTAATCCGGTGCGATGCAACGGAAGCGGTCGCGCAGCGCGACGATGATGTCGCGGTACAAAAAGCTCCAGGTCGGGTTGCCGTGGCAGAACAGGATCGGTGGCCCGGCCCCCTCGTCCACGTAGTGCATGCGGCCGCGCGAGCTGTCGAACCAGCGCGACTCGAACGGGTACAGCTGTGGGTCGGGAGTGAAATCGATGCGCATTACCCCTCCTCGGATGGCGCTCCCGATGGTATGCCCACGGTGTGACATCTCCGAGTCGGAGATTCGCCGAGCGCTAGCCCAGATATTGAGCGATCGCCGTGCCGAGGTCGGGGGAGGTCGACGTCGAAAGGTTCTGGTAGCTGCCGCCGCTGAGCTGGGCGACGGCTTCCCACGTCGCACGGTCGGGGTCCGCGCCGAAGTCGATGACGTTGACCACGATCGGTTTGGCCGGGTCGGCGCCGGTGCGGATGAAATTCTGCAACCCCGCGCCGTCCAGGGTTTGGTCGGTGTGCGGCCCCGCCGTGATCACTAGTATCGAATTAGGTTGTCCGGCAACATATTTGGCCTGCATCTCCTGGTAGAGCATGCGCAGCGTGGTGAACGACACCGCACCCCCGGCCGATGCGGATTGCTTGTCCAGCGCCGCGGTCAGCGCCGCCGAGCGGGCCTGGCCGTTGACGGGGTCGGACAGCGGACCCGCCGCAACCTCCGATCGGCCCTCGCGCCCGTCGAACGTCCACAACCCCACGACGGCGGTGGGCGGCAGCGCCTTGATCCGGTCGCTCAGCGCACCAACCACGTTGGCCAGCCGCGACTTTCCGCCCTCCTCGCTGGGCATCGACTGGTCGAGCATGATCGTCGCGGCCAACCCGCTTGACGGCGCGGACATGGCGTCGGCGAGTGTCGCGCGCATCGCGTCATCGCCGACCGACAGCGTGGAGGGCAGCGCGGGAAAACCGGTCACCGCGCTGGCCGGCGGCTTGACACCGTTGACCCGGAAGCCGGCCTTGGCCAGCTTCGCGAGCTGCTCGGGCCTGCGCATGAAGTGGGTGAACTCGCTGGCCGCCGAGCTCTGTTCGTGCGTGAGCCATGAGCCGCTTAGCAACACGGTGGGGTAGTCGGCGACGGCCGCCGGCCCGGGCGGTAGCCAGGAACCCAGCGCGTTCTTGGCGTCCGGCAGCGACTGGCCGCGCTGGAACAGCTGCTGCTCGGTGGTGACGACGGCGTGCACCGGCGCGGACGCCGGGTCACCCGGCTTGAGCAGCGTGTTCATCGCCTCCGTCAGCGAGTTGTCCGCCAATTTCGGTTGGACGCTGGTCAGGCTGCGCAGGGCGGCGGTGCCCTGGATCGCGGGTGCGCCGGCGGGCGCCGAAGCGGCCGCCACCGCCTCGCCGGCGAGGTAGGCGGCGTCGCTGTTGCCGTTGGTCGGCAAGGCCAGCCGCAGCGATCCCCACGCGGGCAGGTTCAAGCCGGCCAATGCGTTCGGGTTGGTTTGCAGGCCGGGCAGCGTCGCCCAGCTCTGATTGGCCAGAGCCGGCTGGAGCTCGGGTCGCACGGCGAGCATCACCGGCGAGCTGACCAGCGACCGGCTGTCGCTGATCGTTTTCTGGCCCGCGGCCGCGGAGAGCCGCGCCGCCGACACGGAGCTGGCCGGAATCCACAACGCCGGCTGGCCGCCCAGTTCGGCGGGCCACTTGCCGATGAAACCGGCGACGACGGCGTCGGTGCCGGCCGGTTTGACGCTGACCTGCATGCAGTGGTCGCCGACCGGACCCGCCGTCGAGTTGTAGCTTTCCGCGAACTGCTGCACCGGATCGGCCAGCGACGGGTCGACGACGACCGGGACCGTCTCTTTGCCTCCGACGCAGCGTGCGGCGGCCGTGTGCGAGCGGTTGGACAACACGTCGCCGAAGAAGCTCCACAGGATCACGGTGCCCACCACCACCACGACGGCGACGAGGGCGACGATGACGCCGATGCTGACCCCACGCCGTCCGCCGGCGCTGCGGTGACCGCCCCGCCAGTCGCCGAGTCCCCGATGGCCGCCGGTCGGCGGGTCCGATCGCTCCGCGCTCGCCGTGCTCGCCGTTCGGGGCGGAAATTCCGGATACTCGCCGGCGGCATCGACTGCGAAGGCGTCGTCCGCCGGGTAGGCATCCGCGTCGTCCGCCGGGTAGGCATCCGCGTCGTCCGCGAATTCCTCGTCGGCGTAGTCGTCCTCGGCGGCGCCGAAGTACTCCTCGTCGGCGTAGTGACCCGCGTCCCGGTAGCGGCGGTAGTCGCTGAAGCTGCCCGGCGTGTCGGTTTCCTGACCGGCGCTCAGATGACGGCCGCTGTCCTCGCCGGCGTATAGATCATCGGCGTACGGATCGTCGGCAACGTAATCGTCAACGGGCTCGTCGCCGGAGTCTTCGGGGTCGGGCAAACTGTGCCTACCCATGCCGGTGCGCGCCGCCTTTCCGTCGAACCATCACATGACCTTGTTGTGGGACTCAGCCGCCTGCCGCGCGGGCTTTGAATTCCCGTCGACGCCGATGCAGGATCGGCTCGGTGTAACCGTTGGGCTGCTGTCCGCCAGCCAGGATCAGCTCTTGCGCGGCCTGGAAGGCGATGTTGTCGTCGAAGTTCGGTGCCATCGGCTGATAGGCCGCGTCCCCGGCGTTCTGCTGATCCACCATCGGGGCCATGCGTTCCAGGCCGGCGCGGACATCCTCTTCGGTGATCACGCCGTGGCGCAGCCAGTTCGCCAGCAGCTGGCTGGAGATGCGCAGCGTGGCGCGATCCTCCATGAGCGCCACGTTGTGGATGTCGGGAACCTTGGACGACCCGACGCCCTGGTCGATCCAGCGCACCACGTAGCCCAGGATGGACTGGCAGTTGTTGTCGACCTCCTCACGGATCTCCTCGGGCGCCCACGCCAGTTCCTTGGCCAGCGGAATAGTCAGCAACTGGTCGATGTCGGTGCGCTTCTTGCCGGCCAGCTCGTTCTGCACCTCGATGACGTCGACCTTGTGGTAGTGCAGCGCGTGCAGCGTGGCCGCGGTGGGCGAGGGCACCCAGGCCGTGCTGGCCCCGGCGCGGGGCTGGCCGATTTTCTGCTCGACCATGTCGGCCATCAGCTCCGTCATGGTCCACATGCCCTTGCCGATCTGGGCGTGGCCGGCGAAGCCGGCGGCCAGCCCGGTGTCGACGTTGTTGTC
>NZ_MBEM01000081.1:0-52032 GCF_001954045.1 Mycobacterium sp. SP-6446
TGCGCACAGGTCGTCGCAGACCCGCAGCACCGCCTCGTCGAGATCGGCCTGCGGCGGCGCGATCCCGCTGGCGCCCGACGCCAGCAGCAGCACGGTGTCGTTGGTGGAACAGCAGCCGTCGATGTCGAGTCGGTCGAACGTGCGGGCGGCGGCGCCGCGCAGCGCGGCGTCGAGCGCTGCCGCGTCGGCGACCGCGTCGGTGCTCAGCACGCACAGCATGGTGGCCAGCGACGGCGCGAGCATGCCCGCACCCTTGGCCATCCCGCCGACCGTCCAGTTGTTCCGATGATGCAGCGCAACCTGTTTGGCCACGGTGTCGGTGGTCATGATGGCGTGCGCGGCGTCGTCCCCGCCGGTCAGCCCGCCGGCCATCTCGTGCACGATCTCGCGAACCCCGGCCAGCACCTTGTCCATTGGCAGCCGGTCGCCGATCAGCCCGGTGGAGCAGACCCCGACCTCGATGGCCCCGGTCTCGGTTCCCCAGTCCGACAGCGCCGCGGCCACCGCCTCCGCGGTGGCGTGGGCGTCCTGGAACCCGCCGGGCCCGGTGCAGGCGTTCGCCCCGCCGGAGTTGAGGATCACCGCGCGCAGCGCTCCGGTGGTCAGCACCTGCTGGGTCCAGAGCACCGGCGCGGCCTTGACCCGGTTGCGGGTGAACACCCCGGCGGCGGCGTAGTCGGGCCCTTCGTTGAAGACGAGGGCGAGGTCACGGGCGCCCGATGCCTTGATCCCGGCGGCAATGCCGGCGGCGCGGAACCCGGCCGGGGCGGTGACGCCCTGCTCACGCAGCAGCCGCGCCTCGGCGGTCGTGGAGGTCACGGCGCCACTCCGACCACCGAAAGGCCTTCGGCCTCAGGCCAACCCAGCGCCAGGTTCATCGACTGCACGGCGGCACCGGCCGTGCCCTTGACCAGGTTGTCGATCGCGGCGATCGCGACGAACGTCTCGGCGGCCTCGTCCACCGCGACGGCGATGTGGGCCGCGTTGCTGCCGATGACCGACCCGGTGCGGGGCAACTGGCCGTCCGGCAGGAAATGGACGAAAGGCTCTGCGTCATAAGCCTTTTCGTAGGCGGCGCGCAGTTGTGAAAGCGGGGAGCGGGTGCGCGCGGTGCAGGTGGCCAGGATGCCGCGTGACATCGGGATGAGCACCGGTGTGAACGACACCGTGACGTCGCGATCGGTGACGGCCCGCAGCCCCTGCGCGATCTCGGGCGTGTGCCGGTGGGCGCCGGCGATGTTGTAGGCCCGCGCCGACCCGATGACCTCGGAGCCGAGCAGGTCGGTCTTGGCCGCGCGACCGGCCCCCGAGGTGCCGCTGACGGCGACCACGGTGACGGCGGGTTCGACGAGGTCCTCGGCCACCGCGGGCAACAGCGCCAGCAGCGCCGCGGTGGGATAGCACCCCGGCACCGCGATGCGGCGGGCGCCGCGCAGCCGCTCCCGCGCCCCGGGCAGCTCCGGCAGCCCGTAGGGCCAGCTGCCGGCGTGCGGGGACCCGTAGAACCGCTCCCACGTGACGGCGTCGCCGAGCCGGAAGTCCGCGCCGCAGTCGACGATCAGGGTGCCGGGGCCGAGCTGTTCGGCCAGCGCCGCCGAATGCCCGTGCGGAAGCGCGAGGAACACGACGTCATGGCCGCTCAGGACGGCGAGCCCGGTGGGCTCGACCACCCGCTGCGCCAGCGGCGTCAGGTGCGGATGGTGCTCGCCCAGCGCGCTGCCGGCGCTGGCGGCGGCGGTCACCGAACCGATCGTGAGCCGGCCGTCGGCGTAGGCGGGATGCCCGAGCAGCAGGCGGAGGATCTCGCCACCCGCGTAGCCGCTGGCACCGGCAACCGCCACCTTGAGAACGTCGGCCATTTCGACCATTTTGCATGGTTATGCATTAGTTTGCAAATCAATGCTACATGCGTAGTTCGGCGCCCACGGCCTCGGCGGCGCGCCGCACGGCGGCGTCGCGCGCGGCGCTGGCGTCGTCCTCGGTCAGCGTGCGATCCGGCGCGCGGAAGCGCAGCGCGAACGTCAGCGACTTGCGAAGCTCACCGATCTGCGGGCCGGTGAACACGTCGAACAGCTGAATGTCCTCCAGCAGCTCGCCCGCCCCCTCGCGCACGGCATCGGCCACCGCCTGGGCCGGCACGTCGGCCGACACCACCAGGCTGACGTCCTGAAACACCGCCGGGAACGGCGACACCCTGGGGGCCGGCAATGCCTCGACGATCGGAATCGCATCGAGGTTCAGCTCCAGCGCGCAGGTGCCCTTCGGCAGCCCCGAGCGCTCGATCACGGCGGGATGCAGCTGGCCCGCGTGACCGACGCGGGTCTCCCCGACGAGCACCTCGGCGCAGCGGCCCGGATGCCAGGGCAGACATTGGGCCGCCCGCAGGCTCACGTCAACTCCGCTGGCGCGCGCGATGATTCGCACCGCCTCGAACGCATCGGTGGCATCCGCGGCGCGCCCGGGGCCCCACGGGCCGCGTGGTTCACGCAGACCGGCCAGCACGACGGCGACGTGCTGCGGTTGCCGGGGCAACGACGCGTCCAGCATCGCGATCTCGGCTTCGGTCGGGCGGCGGTCCACGGGGATGAGCTCGACGCCGCGAGTCTGCTCGGTCGGCTGCACCACCTGGGCGATGGCGAACAGCGCGGCGTCGACGAGACCGCGGGACACGTTGCGCCCCAACGCTTCCAGCAGACCGGGCAGCAGCGTAGTGGCGAGCTCCGGGCGATCCGCTTCCAGCGGATTGAGCACACGGGTGGTGTTGCGCCGCGGGTCGTCTGCGGGCAGGCCCCAGAGGTCGAACACGCCGGCGGGCAGAAAGGGTGTCGGCAGGACCTCAACGTAGCCGGATTGCGCGAGCGACTTGCCGATGGCGCGGCGGCGCTTCTGCACCGCGGTTAGTCCCCGCCCCGCGGGCGCCGACGGCAGCACCGACGGGATGTCCTCGAGGCCCTCCAGCCGCAGCACCTCCTCCACCAGGTCGGCGGGCTGCACGAGATCGGGTCGCCAACTCGGCGGGGTCACGGTCAACATGCCGCCATCTTCGGCGACTTCTTCCACGACCAAAGCGCCGATCTGGGCCAGCCGCCAGGCGGTCGTGCCCGGGGCATAGGCGACGCCCGCGACGCGGTCCGGCAGGTCGACGGCTATCCGGATCGGCGGCAGGGACCAGTCGTCACGCGGCGGGTCACCACGCCAATCGGTCAGGGTCGGGGACACCGCTCCTCCGGTGATGTCGGCGAGCAGTGCGGCACACCGGTCCAGCGCGGCCACCGAAATGGCCGGGTCCACGGCGCGCTCATAACGACGGGCGGCCTCGCTGGGCAGGTGCAGCCGCCGCTGGGTGCGCGACACCGCGGCCGGGTCCCATACCGCGGCCTCCAGCAGCACGTCGGTGGAATCGGCGCGCACCTCGGTGCTGGCCGCACCCATCACTCCGCCGATCGCCGCCGTGGCCGCGTCATCGACGATGAGGACGTCGACCGGATCGAGCTTGCGCTCGACGTCATCGAGGGTGACGACCGTCTCGCCGGGCCGGGCGAACCGCACGCCGAGGCCGCCGCTGATGCGGTTGCGGTCGTGGGCGTGCATGGGGTGGCCCAGTTCCAGCATCACGTAGTTGGTGGCGTCGACGGCCGGGGAGGTCGCGCGGATGCCGCAGAGCAGCAGCCGGCGCTGCAACCACCATGGCGACACCGCGGCGGGGTCGACGCCGGTGACCGGCCGCAGCGCAAATCGCCGAACGCCGGTTTCGGCCTGCACCGTCAGTGGCCACGCCTCGCCCTCGACGGGCAGCGGCTTGACCTCCGCGGGGTCGACGAAGTCCAGGTCGTAGGCGCAGGCGATCTCACGGGCCAGGCCGCGCACCGACATGCAGTAGCCGCGGTCGGGGGTGATGGCCAGGTGGAAGATGACGTCGTCCAATCCGAGCACGCCGGCGCCGTCGGCCCCGGGTTCGGCCGTGCCGGGTGGCAGCACCAAGATTCCGGAATGGTCTGCGCCCAACCCGAGTTCGGCCGTCGAGCAGATCATTCCGTCGGAGTTGCGACCGTAGGTTTTGCGCGCGCTGATGGCGAACCCGCCGGGCAGCGTGGTGCCGGGCAGCGCCACCACGACCAGGTCGCCGACGACGAAATTGGTTGCCCCACAAACGATATCGCGCGGCTGTCCCTCGCCGACGTCGACGAGACACGCCCGGATCGGCTTCTTGAACTCGGTGAGCTCCTCGATGCCGGTGACCCGCCCAACGGTCAGCGGTCCGTCGACCGGACCGAGCGTGACGACTTCTTCGACCTCGTGGCCGATGCGCACCAGGGTCTGCTCGAGGTCGCCGGGGGCGACGTCCCAGCCGGGAGCACCTTCCGCGACGACCTCGCGCAGCCAGCTATACGGAATGCGCATCAGGCACCCACCCCGAAGGGCAACGAGAACCGGACGTCCCCCTCGACCATGTCCCGCATGTCGGGAATGCCGTTGCGGAACTGCAGCGTGCGTTCCAGGCCCATCCCGAACGCGAAGCCGGAGTAGACGTCGGGGTCGATCCCCGCGGCACGCAACTCGTTTGGATGCACCATGCCGCAGCCGCCCCACTCCACCCAGTCGGCACCGCCCTTCTTGTCGGTGAACCACACGTCGAACTCGGCGGACGGTTCGGTGAACGGGAAGAAGTGCGGCCGGAACCGGGTGCGCACCGCGGGACCGAACTCCGCGCGCGCGAACGCGTCCAGTGTTCCCCGCAGGTGGGCCATGGTCAGGCCGCGGTCGACGGCCAACCCTTCGACTTGGTAGAAGACGGGCGTATGGGTGGCGTCGAGTTCATCGGTACGGAACGTGCGGCCGATCGAGATGATGTAGACGGGCAGCTCGCGCTCGAGCAGGGTGCGTACCTGCACCGGCGAGGTGTGCGTGCGCAGCACCTGCCGCGAACCCTCCGGCGCGACATAGAAGGTGTCCTGTTCGCTGCGCGCCGGGTGGTCGGGCGGGAAGTTCAGGGCGTCGAAGTTGAACTGCTCGGTCTCGACCTCCGGCCCCTCGACCAGCTCCCATCCCATCGCGATGAAGGTGTCGGCGACGTGCTCGGCCAATATCGTGATCGGGTGCCGGGCGCCGGTTGGCTGGCGCGTCGACGGCAACGTGACGTCGATGCCCTCGGCGACCAGTACGGCCGCGTCGCGCTCGGCGCGCAGGGTCGCCAGCCGTTCGTCATAGCTGCGCTGGGCCTCGCTGCGTGCGGTGTTGACGCGCTTGCCGGCGTCCGCGCGCCGGTCCTTGGGCAAGGCGGCCAACGCTTGTCGCGCTAGTGCGAGCGGCGAGCGGTCACCGAGGTGCTCGGTCTTGACGAGCGCCAGCGCCTCCAGGTCACCCGCGTGTGCGATGGCCTGCCGGGCGGCATCGACCGCATTGGTCAACGCTTCCGGCGACAGGTCGACGGGTTTATCGCCCACGCGGCGACACTCTCCTTGCTGACGAGGCTGTTGGAACGGCTGGATGCGCCCAGCGCAAATGCCGATCATAGGGGATTCGGTGCACGGCGCTCGGCGTGCTAGGAGATGCCGAGGGGCGCTTAGCCCGCCATGGCCGGCTGCAGACCGGCCGGCGCGTCGGCGGCCAGCGCGAGCGCGCCGCGCCGCGCGACGAACTGCGCGACCGCGTAGGCCGCTACGGCGCCCAGGACGCCGACCGACGACGCGGCGGCCATCGTTCCCCAGTGATGCGCCAGCATCAGGAACCCAAACCCTGAGGACGCCGCCAGCATCAGGACGCGTACCGGGGTCCACCGGATTGGCTGGCGGAATCGCGCGGACACCAGGACGCCCAGCACGACGGCGACGGTGTGCCCGGCGTCGGTGAAGTCACCACCGATGATTGCCGACGCCACGCCGGCCGCCACCCACCAGCCGACCCACGCCGCACGCCACCGCGACGGAATCACCGCCGTCATCGCGCCCAGCACCGCGAGGGCGCCATAGCTCATTCCCACGTCGCTGGCGTGGGCGATCGAAATCGGCAGCCAGCCGAACTCGACCGACGCCGCGAGCGCGGCGGCCACCACCAGGGTCGCGCCGATGTGGCCGACGACGAACGCCATGATCAGCCGGATGGTGCGCAAATGCAGTTCGGCGAGGGCGAGCAGGCACGTCAGGAACGGCAACCAGAAGTACAGCGGGCCGGCATCGACGACCAGCGCGCTGCCCAGCAGCGTGCCCACATGGCCGTGCGCCAGGTTGTGCAGGTTGGTGCTGGCGCGCTGAACGAGCACGTCGTGCGCGTGCGGGCCGAGCGCCAGGATCGCGCAACTGATGGCGAGCAGAATCGCCACGTATCCAATGGTGAACCGGACCCGGGCCAGCCGGGAGAAGATGCCCCCAATCATCGGTGTCTATTATGCGGGCTAATTTGTTTCCGAAGTGTGATCGGAGGCTGTCAACTCCCTAAGAGTCCGCAGGCGATAGATCGCCAGGTCCGCGGGGACGCCGGCGGTCTTCGGCGCGAATACCGGTTTACGTGCACGTTTGGCGACGACGCCCATCGCGTCCAGCGCGGTTTGGGGTATCCGGTCGAGTGACGAACTCGACACCATGATTCCGCCCTTGGTGGCCCGTTCCATCACGCGGGCGGCGATGTTGACGTCGACGCCGAGCCAGTCGGCGGCCATCCGCTGCGGGCGTCCGGTGTGGATCCCGACCCGCATCCGCGGCGTGTAGCCGTCCACGTCGACCGATCTCAGCTCGTCCTTGGCGGCCAGCACGGCCCGCACGGCGACCGTCGGATCGCCGAACACCGCCATCAGCCCGTCGCCCATCCGCTTGACGATGTGCCCTCCCGCGTCGAGCAGCGGCGGTTCGACCGCCCGCGCCACCTGCCGCAGCAGGGCGAGCGCCGCGTCGTCCCCGGCGTGCAGCGACCACGTCGAAAAGCCGACGAGATCGGTGAATACCAGCGTCACTTCCGGGTTGGCCGGCCGTCGGGACACCGCCTCGGTCAGCGCCTGCCACACCTGCAGCACGCCGAGGCTGAGCTCGCGCGACGCGGCGTCGCGATCCCCCAGCAGCCGGTCGGCGGCGCGCGCCGCCGCCCGCGGCGCACCCTCACCCGCGGTGGACAGCGGGTCGCCGAACTCGTGGTCGCCGGGCAACAGCCGTCGCGCCCGCCGCACGAACGCCACCACGCCGGGGCTGTGGTTGGTCGTGCGCAACCACTGCGCCGGAGAGCGAAGTTTCGAATCGGGGGGCGCCGCCG
Organism: Mycobacterium sp. SP-6446; assembly: GCF_001954045.1. Classification (NCBI taxonomy): domain Bacteria; kingdom Bacillati; phylum Actinomycetota; class Actinomycetes; order Mycobacteriales; family Mycobacteriaceae; genus Mycobacterium; species Mycobacterium sp. SP-6446. Next base: position 7,240 of record NZ_MBEM01000081.1, read on the forward strand.
TGGTCACCGATTCAGAGTCCGTTTCCTGGGGCTCACCCGGGACCGGATCGCCAGGTGCGCGCTCCACTTGGCCAGGGTAAGTAGTTCCGGCTGACGCAGGCAATGACGCCCGCTTCGGTTGTGTCACATCTCGCATCGAAGGCCCTGATTGACACCGGATTACCGGCCGGCCACGCCGGCATCGAAACTCGGTAACACCCGGCCGCGCCGAGGCCCGAAATCATAGACAACACGCGTTGTCAAAGTTATCGTGAGCGCAGGTAGTACTAGGAGGCCGTGATGACTGCCGCGTCGACTGCGTCCGCTGATCCGCTCGGGCCAGATTCCCTCACCTGGAAGTACTTTGGCGATTTGCGCACCGGGATGATGGGCATCTGGATCGGGGCTATCCAGAACATGTATCCGGAACTCGGCGCGGGGGTCGAGGAGCACTCGATCCTGCTGCGCGAGCCGCTGCAGCGCGTGACCCGGTCGGTGTACCCCATCATGGGCGTCGTCTACGACGGCGAGCGGGCCGCGCAGACCGGTGAGCAGATCAAGCGCTACCACGACACCATCAAGGGGACCGACACCGCGGGCCGCCGCTACCACGCCCTGAACCCGGAGACCTTCTACTGGGCGCACGCCACGTTCTTCATGCTCGTCATCAAGGTGGCCGAGTACTTCTGCGGGGGCTTGACCGAGGCGGAGAAGCGGCAGCTGTTCGACGAGCATGTCCGGTGGTACCGGATGTACGGGATGAGCATGCGGCCGGTGCCGAAATCCTGGGAGGAATTCCAGGAGTACTGGGACCGGGTGTGCCGCGAGGAGCTGGAAATCAACCAGGCGACGCTGGACATCTTCCAGATTCGCATCCCCAAGCCGAAGTTCATCCTGATGCCGACGCCGATCTGGGATCAATTGTTCAGGCCGTTGGTGGCCGGTCAGCGCTGGATCGCGGCGGGTCTGTTCGAGCCCGCGGTGCGCGAGAAGGCGGGCATGCGCTGGACGCCGGGCGACGAGGTGTTGTTGCGCATCTTCGGCAAGATGGTCGAGCTGGCCTTCCTGGCCGTCCCCGACGAGATCCGCTTGCACCCGCGCGCGCTGGCCGCCTACCGGCGCGCCCAGGGGAGGATTCCGGGTGACGCGCCGTTGGTCGAGGCACCGGAATTCGTGGCGCCGCCGCGTGATCGCCGCGGACTGCCGATGCACTACTTCCCGCCGCGCAAGTCGCTGATGGAGCGCGCCGGGTCGCTGGTGCACACCACGCTCTCGCTGGCCGGCATGCGCCCGGCTAGGGGCCGCGGAAAGGCAGCGTAGAAAGCGCGCCTAAGGACGCGTCGGCACGGCCAGGGCCCGCGCGCTCTGGTAGAGACAGATCGCCGCGGCCGCGGCCACGTTCAGGCTCTCCGCGCCGCCGGACATCGGGATGCACACCCGGTGATCGGCCCCGTCGGCGATTTCGGCTGGCAGACCGTGCGATTCGGGCCCGAACAGCCAGGCCGTCGGCGTGCCGAGCAGTTCTCCGGCCTCGTCGAGACGGGTTTCGCCGTCGATCGTGGTCGCCAGCACCTGCAGCCCGGCGGCGCGCAGCGCCGTGAGGACGGCGTGGACGTCGGGCGCGGTGACGACCGGGATCGCGAAAATGCTGCCGGCGGACGCGCGCAAGCACTTGCCGTTGTACGGGTCGACGCTGTGCCCGCCCAAGATCACGGCCGCGGCGCCCATGGCGTCGGCGATGCGTATCACCGTGCCCGCATTGCCCGGCTCGCTGATCTCGACGGCAACCGCGACCAGCCGGGGGTCGTCGGCCACCGCGTCCTCGAGCCCGATGGCAGGGACCTCACACACCGCCACCATCCCCGCGGGAGTGACGGTGTCGGACAAGGCTTTTGCGGCACGCTCGGTCACCAGGTGAACGGGCGCCTGTTGCTTGGCGAGCAGCGCCCCATGGCGCCGCGCCGCCGACTCGGTGACGAATACCTCCCGGACCAGTCCGCGCAGCGACGCGGCCTCGACCAGATTGGGGCCTTCGGCGAGAAATTTCCCCGCCCGCCGCCGGCCGACGTGGCGATGCAGTTTGACCGCCGCGGACACCCTCGCGGAGCGTTCGGTCAGCACCGAAACGACCTGCCGCGAACGGGAACTCAGGCAGCCTCTCCCGAGGGGGCGTTGACGTCCTCGGGCAGCGCCGCCCGGGCGACGTCGACGAGCGCGGTGAACGCCGCCGGGTCGGCGATCGCGATATCGGCGAGGTTCTTGCGGTCCACTTCCACACCCGCGGCCTTGAGACCCTGGATCAGCCGGTTGTAGGTGATGTCATTGGCGCGCGCGGCGGCGTTGATCCGCGAGATCCACAATTTGCGGAATTCGCCCTTGCGCGCGCGGCGGTCGCGGTAGGCGTAGTTCAGCGAATGCAGCTGCTGCTCTTTGGCTTTGCGATAGAGCCGGGATCGCTGGCCGCGATAGCCCTTCGAGGCCTTCAGAACGCTGCGCCTCTTCTTGTGGGCGTTGACCGCCCGCTTCACGCGTGCCATGGATGTTCCTACTCTCGTTCAGACGTAAATGGTCAGGGTCAGCCGTTCAACAAAGCGTTGATGCGCTTGGTGTCATTGGCTGAAACCGTGGTGCGGCCGTCCAGCCGCCGGGTCCGCTTGGTGGGCTTGTGCTCGAGCAGATGCCGGCGATTGGCTTTTTGCCGGACGATCTTTCCGGTCCCGGTGCGCCGGAACCGCTTGGAAGCCCCGCTGTGGGTCTTGGCCTTGGGCATATTTCCTCTGGTTCTAGTTCTGCTGTTCTGCGGTATTCGGATCGGCCGCGGGCGCGGCCTCGGGTCCTTCGGGGTGACGCGCCCTGGCGCGTGTCTTCGCGCCGCGGTGCGGTGCCAGCACCATCGTCATGTTGCGGCCGTCCTGCTTGGCCGACGTCTCGACGAAGCCGTAGTCGGCGACGTCCGCGCCCAGCCGCTGCAGCAATCGGTAGCCCAGCTCGGGCCGCGACTGCTCACGTCCGCGGAACATGATGGTGACCTTTACCTTCGATCCCGCTTCCAGGAAGCGGACCACGTGGCCCTTCTTGGTCTCGTAGTCGTGATCGTCGATCTTGGGTCGAAGCTTTTGCTCTTTGACGACGGTCTGCTGCTGGTTCCGGCGGGATTCGCGCGCCTTCTGCGCCGCCTCGTACTTGTACTTGCCGTAGTCCATGATCTTGCAGACCGGGGGTCTGGCGTTCGGGGCGACTTCGACAAGGTCGAGATCGGCGTCTGCGGCGACGCGCAGTGCGTCTTCGATACGCACGATGCCTACCTGCTCCCCCCCTGGGCCAATCAATCGGACTTCAGGTACGCGAATGCGCTCGTTGACGCGGGTCTCAGTGCTGATGGGGCCTCCCTTGTTGGGCTTGTGGTCGTCCAATCACGACCAGTGCCTGGGCCCGTCCGAAGTCAGCGGTGGAAACACCACGCCACCAGCAAAAAGGCCCTGCACAAGCAGGGCCCAATGCCGACCGATCGCGGCTTGATCCGTGGGTCAAGCCGCCCCCGCCATGCGCGGAGCAGGCATTATGCAATGCCCGTGACCGGACCGTGTCGCCGTGACCGAGACGGAAACCTTCTCGTGGCTAGCGGTGGGAGTGGGACTCCACTTAACTGTCCTGGCTTTCGCCGGGATGGTCGCGACGGACAGTCTAGCAGCCGTGAGCCGCCCGCCAGCACTCGCGAGTCCGGCGACGCGGCCGACAAACTCTTTCGCATCACGAGGCATTTCACGGGTAGAGGGAATATCCTCGCGGTCTGTGACACTCGCTTCTGCTGGCTCGGGCCCTCGGTCTGGCAGCCGGTCGCGCTCCCGGTATCACTGGGTACCGGCGGCGGCTGGCTGGACCGTTGGCGTCATCGCCACCCTGTCGCTGGTGGGCAGCGTGTCGCCACTGTTCCGCTGGCTGATCAAGGTCCCGCGCGAGTTCATCAACGACTACCTGTTCAACTTCCCGGACACCAGCCTCGCCTGGTCGTTCGTGCTGGCCTTGCTGGCGGCGGCCCTGACCGCGCGCAAACGCATCGCCTGGCTGCTACTGCTCGGCCAGATGATCCTCGCCGCGTTCTGGAATGCCGCCGACATCGCGGCGGGCGACAACACCGCCGCCGAGACCTTCGGCGAGAACCTCGGGTTCGCCGTGCACGTCGTTGCGATCGTCCTGCTGGTTTTGGGCTATCGGGAGTTCTGGGCCAAGGTCCGCAAGGCCGCGCTGTTCAAGGCGGCCGCGGTGCTGGTCGTCGGCGACGTCATCGGCATCCTGCTGTCCTGGGGTCTCGTCGAGCTGTTCCCCGGATCGCTTGCGCGGCAAGACCGCCTGCCCTACGTGGCCAACCGGGTGGTCGGCTTCGCCCTCGCGGACCCCACCCTGTTCACCGGCAGGCCGCACGTGCTGATGAACGCGATCTTCGGGTTGTTCGGCGCGCTCGCGTTGATCGCCGCGACGATCGTGCTGTTCCAGTCCCAGCGCGCCGACAACGCGCTGACGGGTGAGGACGAGTCGGCCATCCGCGGCCTGCTGGAGCTGTGGGGCAAAAACGACTCCCTGGGCTACTTCGCGACCCGTCGCGACAAGTCGGTGGTGTTCGCGCACAGCGGCCGCGCGGCCATCACCTATCGCGTCGAAATCGGTGTCTGCCTCGCCAGCGGCGACCCGGTGGGCGACCCGCGCGCCTGGCGGCAGGCCGTGGATGCGTGGTTGGGTCTGTGCCAGACCTACGGCTGGGCGCCCGGTGTCATGGGCGCCAGTTCGCAAGGCGCGCAGGTGTATCGGGAGGCCGGCCTCAACGCGCTCGAGCTGGGCGACGAGGCGATTCTGCGGACCTCCGAATTCAAACTGTCCGGCCCGGACATGCGCGGGGTCCGCCAGGCCGTGACGCGGGCCCGCAGGGCCGGGCTGACGGTGCGCATCCGGCGGCACCGCGACATCTCCCCCGAGGAGATGACGGACACCATCTCGCGCGCCGACTCCTGGCGCGACACCCAAACCGAGCGAGGCTTTTCCATGGCGCTGGGCCGGCTGGGCGATCCGGCCGACGGGGACTGCCTGCTGGTCGAGGCGATCGACCCGCACGGCCAAGTGGTCGCCATGCTGTCGCTGGTCCCCTGGGGAACCACCGGCGTCTCCCTGGATCTGATGCGGCGCTCTCCGCAATCTCCCAACGGCACCATCGAGCTGATGGTCAGCGATCTCGCCCTGAACGCCGAAACCCTTGGTATTTCCCGCATTTCGCTGAACTTCGCGATGTTCCGGTCAGCGTTCGAGCAAGGTGCCCAACTCGGCGCCGGTCCGATCGCCCGGCTGTGGCGCGGGCTATTGATCTTCTTCTCGCGGTGGTGGCAGCTGGAGACGTTGTACCGCTCGAACATGAAATACCAACCCGAGTGGGTGCCCCGCTATGCCTGCTACGAAGACGCCCGGTTGATCCCCCGGGTGGGCGTCGCGTCGGTCATCGCCGAGGGTTTCCTCGTGCTGCCGTTCAGGCGGCGCGACAAGCTGCACACCGGACACCACCCCGCGGTACCTGCCCGGCTGGCGGAATCGGGGTTGCTGCACCACGACGGGTCGGCCCCGGATGTCAGCGGGCTCAGAAGCGACGAGGGCATCGACGAAGACGAGGACGAGTTCAGGTCCCGCCTGCCCGAGCAGGTGCGGGTGCGCATGACCAAGCTGAAGACGCTGCGCCGCACCGGCATTGACGCCTACCCCGTCGGCTCCCCGCCAACTCACAGCGTCGCGCAGGCGCTGGACGCCGGCGACCAGGACGCCGTCTCGGTGTCCGGCCGGATATTGCGGATCCGCGATTTCGGCGGTGTCCTGTTCGCCCAGTTGCGTGACTGGTCGGGCGAAATGCAAGTGCTGCTGGACAATTCACGTCTGGAGTGCGGCCGCACCGCCGATTTCCACGCGGCCATCGATCTGGGCGACCTGGTCGAGATGACCGGGCACATGGGTTTTTCGAAGAACGGGACGCGCTCGCTGATCGTGCGCGACTGGCGGATGATCGGCAAGTGCCTGCGGCCGTTGCCGAATAAATGGAAAGGACTGACCGACCCCGAGGCACGAGTGCGGACCCGCTACGTCGACCTGGCCGTCAATAGCGAGTCGCGTGGTTTGATCACCGCCCGGAGCAGCGTGTTGCGTTCGATCCGCGAGACGCTGTTCGCCAAGGGGTTCATCGAAGTCGAGACCCCGATCCTGCAGCAGATCCACGGCGGAGCCACGGCCCGCCCGTTCGTCACGCACATCAACACCTACGACATGGACCTGTTCTTGCGCATCGCGCCGGAGCTGTACCTGAAGCGGCTGTGCGTCGGCGGCGTGGAGCGAGTGTTCGAACTGGGCCGGGCGTTCCGCAACGAGGGGGTGGACTTCAGCCACAACCCGGAGTTCACCCTGCTGGAGGCCTACCAGGCGCACGCCGACTACCTGACGTGGATCGACGGGTGCCGCGAGCTCATCCAGAACGCGGCCCAGGCCGCCAACGGGGAGCAGACAGTGTGGCGGCCCCGCACGGACCCCGGGCCCGACGCCGCCGACGTTGAGCCCGTCGACATTTCGGGCGTGTGGCCGGTGAAAACCGTGCACGACGCGGTATCCGAAGCCCTCGGCGAACGCGTCGACCCCGAGACCTCGCTGATCGCGCTGCGCAAGCTGGCCGATGCGGCGCACATTCCCTACCGGGCCCAGTGGGACGCCGGCGCGGTGGTGCTGGAGCTCTACGAGCACCTCGTCGAGGACCGGACCGAGCGGCCGACGTTCTATATCGACTTTCCGACGTCCGTGTCGCCGCTGACCCGCCCCCACCGCAGTCGGCGCGGCGTCGCCGAGCGGTGGGACCTGGTGGCGTGGGGTGTCGAGCTGGGCACCGCGTACAGCGAACTCACCGACCCGGTGGAACAGCGGCGCCGCCTGCACGAGCAGTCGCTGTTGGCGGCCGGCGGCGATCCCGAGGCGATGGAGCTGGACGAGGACTTCCTGCAGGCGATGGAATACGCGATGCCACCCACCGGCGGGCTCGGGATGGGCATCGATCGCCTCGTCATGCTCATAACCGGCCGCAGCATCCGCGAGACCCTGCCATTTCCGCTGGCCAAGCCCCACTAGTCGGCGCCGGCGACGGCGGCGAGCGCACGGCGAACATTCGGTGAATGTGTTCCGGGAAGGTTAACGATCACTCACAATGGATCCGTGACCGCGTCGACGCCCCATGCCATGGCGCAGTTGCTCGCAACCAGCCACACCTCGTTGATGCATGGCTGGGTTCCCCTCACGATCCAGCTCGCTGCCGGAGTCGTACTGGCGTTGGCCATCGGCTGGCGCTCCCGGCGCTGGCGAACCGTGTGGCTGCCGGCGGCCGGCTTGGCCGGCGGCGTCACGGCCTACGCGACGCACTGGTACATCGTCGACCGGGGCCTCTCCGACGAACCCGCACCCGCGGCGCTCTGGCTTTGGATCGCGTTGACGGGCATGGCCGCGGCGGTGCTGATCCTGGGCTGGCGCAGCGCGCACCGCTGGCGGCGCGGCGCAGCAGTCATGGCCGTGCCGCTGTGCCTGCTCAGCGCGGCGCTGGTGCTCAACCTGTGGGTGGGCTACTTCCCCACCGTGCAGTCCGCATGGAACCAGCTCACCTCCGGTCCGCTGCCCGATCAAACCGACAAGGCCACCGTCGCCGCGATGGCGAGCAAGGGAAACCGGCCCACGCACGGGAGCGTGGTCCCGGTCGTGATCCCGTCCGACGCCTCACATTTCAAGCACCGCGGGGAACTCGTCTATCTGCCGCCCGAGTGGTTCGCCAGTAACCCCCCGCCGCAGCTGCCGACCGTCATGATGATCGGCGGGCAGTTCAACACCCCCGCGGACTGGACGCGCGCCGGCAACGCGATCAAGACGATCGACGACTTCGCGGCCACCCATCACGGCAAAGCCCCGGTGCTGGTATTCGTGGACTCCGGCGGCGCCTTCAACAACGACACCGAATGCGTCAACGGGGTTCGCGGTAACGCGGCCGATCACCTTACCAAAGACGTTGTGCCGTATATGGTCTCGAACTTCGGCGTCAGCCCCGCGCGGTCCAACTGGGGCATCGTGGGCTGGTCGATGGGCGGGACGTGCGCCGTGGATCTGACCGTCATGCACCCCGAAATGTTCAGCGCCTTCGTCGACGTCGCCGGTGACTTCTTCCCGAATGCGGGGACCAAGGCGCAGACCATCGCCAGGCTGTTCGGCGGAAACGCGACCGCATGGGCGGCATTCGATCCGACCACCGTGATCACCCGGCACGGCCACTACACCGACGTGGCCGGATGGTTCGCGATCTCCTCGGACGCCCCGCCGGCGCCGCGGCGCAACTTCGCGATCGCGGATGCCGGCTCGATACGTCTGGCCAGCCGCGACGCCGACGCCAACCCGAGCAACCAGACGGCGGCCGCGTATTCGCTGTGCGCGCTCGGCCGTGATCACGGCATCGACTGCGCCGTCCTCCCCCAGCCGGGCAAGCACGACTGGCCGTTCGCGGACCGGGTCTTCGCGTCCGCACTGCCGTGGTTGGCCGGACAGCTGGGCACCCCGGACGTCCCCCGGATTGCGTTGCCCGGCACCACCCCTCCCTCCGTCCATACCGGGCCGGTGGTCCCCGTCGAGCGTCCCGCCACCGCAATGAAGTAGCGGCCGGTGTCTGCGGTCGGGCGCGCACGTCGCGCACTTTTTGCGCGGCACTGCAATCCGTGGAGTGCGTGGACCCGCTGGGCGACCACGCCGTTGACGCTGGTGCCGGCGTGGACGCGGCGCTGGAGCCACGCCGTGGTGCTGGCCGTGTGGCTGGCGATCAACCCGTTCGTCTTCGGCAAGCCCGCGCACCAGCACGCCTGGTCGACGAGGGCGATGCTGGGCGAGGAGCTGTGGATCAGCCGCCGGCCCCGGGACGCCGCGATGTTCGTCAGCGCGCTCTCCTCCGCGGCCGCGCTCGGCGCCCTCATCTCGGCTCGCCGGCGCCGGTTGGTGCCGGCCGCCGTCGCGACCGCCGTGCAGATGGCGCTCACGTTGGTGTACTGGGCGCAGATGGTGCGCTATTTCGATCGCCAGCGCGCGACCGAAGTAACCTCTCAGGCATGCCCGACGAACCAGTGACTCCCGCGGAGCCCGACCCCGGGTACGACGACGCGGGCGTGCCGACCTTCGAATACGTCCGCGAGAAGATCGAGACCCGTTACGGCACCTCGCAGGGCGCCGCAGAACTGGCCGCGGAAACTCCAGAGGGCCGCGACGTCGAGGAGCAATACGACGAGCGTCAGCGGGCCGCGGCCGAGCGGCTGGCGCAGATCCGCGAGTCGATGCACCCCGATGAGTGACGCCGCATCAACGATTTGAGCGTGCGCACCTTCACCATCGCCGAGCGACGGAACCGCCTGGCGCGCCGGCACTTTCTGTTGCCCACTGATCCGCGGCCGGTCACGCGGATCATCGCCGGGCTCGTCGCGGTGCACGCGACCGACCCCGCGACTCCGTACCTGTCGCTGTGGGCCCGGTCCTCCGGTTTCGCCACCGCCGACCTCGATGTCGAGCTTTACGAGAGGCGCTCCGCGCTAAGGCATCTGGCGATGCGCCGGACACTGTGGATGGTGAACAGCGACGACCTGGCCATGATTCAGTCAGCGGCCAGTGACCGCGTCGCCGACAACGAACGCCGCCGGCTGGCCGCCGACGTCCACAAGGCCGGCCTGGCCGCGGACGGGGACCGCTGGCTCGAGCGGGCCTGCTCCGCGGTGTTGCGCCACCTGAATGATCACGGGCCGGCCACCAGCACCGAACTGCGGACCGCGCTGCCCGAACTGACCGGAACCTATGACCCGGCACCCGGAAAACGTTGGGGCGGACCCATTTCCATTGCCCCGCGGGTACTCACCGTGCTCTCGGCGCAGGGCGACATCGTGCGCGGACCCAACGACGGAAGCTGGACCACGTCGCGGCCCCGGTGGGTCCATGCCGCCCAGTGGCTCGGCGCGCGGGACGAGGCCGTCGACGCCCAGGCCGAACTGATCCGGCGTTGGTTGCGCACCTTCGGCCCGGCCACCGCCGCCGACATCAAATGGTGGCTCGGCACCACGCTGACCGCGGTCCGAAAGGCGTTGGGCGACATCGGTGCCGTGCGGGTCGACGTGCACGGCAGCCCCGGCTACGCGCTCCCGGACGACCTCGAACCGGAATCGGACGTGCGGCCGTGGTGCGCGTTGTTGCCCGGCCTGGACGCCACCACGATGGGCTGGTTCGAACGGGAGTGGTACCTCGGCCCGCATCGCAGTCAGGTTTTCGACCGCAACGGCAACGCGGGCCCCACTGCGTGGTGGAACGGACGCATCGTCGGCGGCTGGTATCAGGACGACGGCGCCCGGGTGCGGTTGCAGCTCCTCGAGGATCCGGGCCAGCGCGCCCGGCGTGCCCTGCAGCGACGGGCCGACGAACTCACGTCCTGGCTGGACGGCGTGCGCATCAGTCCGCGCTTTCCGTCACCGCTGTCCAAATCGGCGGGCCGCGAAACCTAAACGCCGACTTTGCGCCGCCGCCGCGATGCACTCGCGGGCGCGCGCCCGCGGCCGACGACCTCGGCGAGAAACTTCCCGGTGTAGCTTTCCGGCACCGCGGCGATGTCCTCCGGAGTGCCCTCGGCGACGATGGTGCCGCCCTCGGCGCCGCCCTCCGGACCCATGTCCACGATCCAGTCGGATGTCTTGATCACATCCAGGTTGTGCTCGATGACGATCACCGTATTGCCTTTGTCGACAAGGCCGTTGATCACGTTGAGCAGCTTGCGGATGTCGTCGAAATGCAGGCCGGTGGTCGGCTCGTCGAGGATGTAGATGGTGCGCCCGGTCGAACGCTTCTGCAATTCCGCGGCCAGCTTGACCCGCTGCGCCTCGCCGCCGGACAGCGTCGGTGCGGGCTGGCCGAGCCGCACATAGCCCAGGCCGACGTCGACCAGCGTGCGCAGATAGCGGTGAATGCCGGTGATCGGCTCGAAGAACTCCGCGGCCTCCTCGATCGACATGTCCAGTACTTCGGAGATGGTCTTGCCCTTGTAGTGCACCTCAAGGGTTTCCCGGTTGTACCGGGCGCCATGGCAGACCTCGCACGGCACGTACACGTCGGGCAGGAAGTTCATCTCGATCTTGATGGTGCCGTCGCCCGTGCACGCCTCGCAGCGACCGCCCTTGACGTTGAAGGAGAATCGGCCGGGCTGATAGCCGCGGACCTTCGCCTCGGTGGTGGCCGCGAACAGGGTGCGGATCTTGTCGAAGACCCCGGTGTAGGTGGCCGGGTTGGATCGGGGTGTGCGCCCGATCGGCGACTGGTCCACCCGGACCAGCTTGTCCAAGCGATCCAGGCCGGTGACGCGGGTGTGCCGGCCCGGGACCTGCCGGGCGCCGTTGAGCCGGTTGGCCAGCACCGCCGCCAGGATGTCGTTGACGAGAGTCGACTTGCCGGAACCGGATACGCCGGTCACCGAGGTCAGCACGCCAAGCGGGAACGACACGTCGATGTCGCGCAGGTTGTGCTCGCGGGCGCCGACGACGGTGAGCTGCCGGCGGCGGTCGACGGGACGCCGGATCGCCGGCATCTCGATGCTTTCCTTGCCCGACAGGTAGGCGCCGGTGATCGAAGCCTTGTTGGCCAGCAGCTCGCCGTAGGTGCCGCTGTGCACGATCTGGCCGCCGTGCTCGCCGGCGCCGGGGCCGATGTCGACCACCCAGTCGGCATGCGCGATGGTGTCCTCGTCATGCTCGACGACGATCAGTGTATTCCCCAGATCCCTTAGGCGCGTTAGTGTTTCGATGAGACGACGATTGTCGCGCTGATGCAGCCCGATGGATGGCTCGTCGAGGACGTAGAGCACACCGACCAGACCGGAGCCGATCTGGGTGGCCAGCCGGATGCGTTGGGCCTCCCCGCCGGATAGCGTCGCAGCGGCGCGGGACAGGGAGAGGTACTCGAGCCCCACGTCGAGCAGAAAGCCCAGCCGCGACTGGATTTCCTTGAGCACCTGCCCGGCGATCGCCTGCTCGCGGTGACCGAGGGTGAGGCGCTGAAGAAAGTCCGCGCAGTCCGAGATGGACAGTTCACAGACCTCGGCGATGGACTTCACACCGCGGTCCCCCGCGGCCAGCGTCACCGCCAGGATCTCGGGCTTGAGCCGGGTGCCCTCGCACTCGGGGCAGGGCACGTCGCGCATGAAGCCCTCGTAGCGCTCCTTCATCTGCTCGGACTCGGTCTGGGCCATCTTGCGCTGCAGGAACGCGAGCACGCCTTCGAAATCGGCGTAGTACGAGCGGGTGCGGCCGTACCGGTTGCGGTAGCGCACATGCACCTGGTGGTCGGAGCCCTCCAGGATGGCCTTGCGGGCCTTGGCCGGAAGCTTGCGCCAGGGCGTGTCGACGTCGAATCCCAGCTCCTCGCCGAGCCCGGCCATCATCCGGGTGAAGTATTCGGCGGTGTGGCCATTCGACCACGGCGCCACCGCGCCCTCGGCCAGGGTGCGTTCCGGGTCGGGGACCACCAGGTCAGGGTCGACTTCCTTGCGGATGCCCAGGCCGACGCACTCCGGGCAGGCGCCGTAGGGCGAGTTGAACGAGAACGACCGCGGTTCCAGGTCGTCGACCGCGAGCGGATGTCCGTTGGGGCAGGCCAGCTTCTCCGAGAACCGCTGCTCGCGCGGGTGGCCGTGCTCGTCGTGATCGTCGGGGAACTCCAGCACGACGATGCCGTCGGCCAGGTTCAGCGCGGTTTCCACCGAGTCAGTGAGCCGCTGCTTGGCGGTGACCTTCACGGTGAGGCGGTCCACCACCACCTCGATGTCGTGCTTCTCCTGCTTCTTCAGCTTCGGCGGGTCGGTCAGCGGATGCACCACGCCGTCGACCCGGACCCGGCTGTAGCCCTGCGCGTTGAGCTTGTCGAAGAGGTCGGCGAACTCGCCCTTGCGGGTGCGCACCACCGGGGCGAGCACCAGGAATCGGGTGCCCTCCGGCATCGCCAGCACCTGGTCGACGATTTGCTGCGGCGTCTGCCGGGCGATCCGGTGGCCGCAGATGGGGCAATGCGGTGTGCCCGCGCGCGCGTACAGCAGCCGCAGGTAGTCGTAGACCTCGGTGATCGTCCCGACCGTCGACCGCGGGTTGCGGTTGGTCGACTTCTGATCGATGGACACCGCCGGGGAGAGGCCCTCGATGAAGTCGACGTCCGGTTTGTCCATCTGGCCGAGGAATTGGCGTGCGTAGGCCGACAACGACTCGACGTAGCGGCGCTGCCCCTCGGCGAAAATCGTGTCGAAGGCCAGCGACGATTTGCCGGAGCCGGATAGCCCGGTGAACACGATCAGCGAGTCGCGCGGCAGGTCGAGGTCGACGCCGCGCAGGTTGTGCTCGCGGGCGCCCTTGACGATCAGGCGGTCAGCCACACTGTCCCTCTCGATGGAGCTCTTGCCAGTGCTTAAAGCGGTGAACGCGCACGGCGCATTCCATGCTATGTGCCCGCACCGACAAGTTTCGATTGACCAGTAACGTGGCGCACATGACTGCCGTGGATGACAACTACACCGGACACGTCGACCCTGGCACTGCGGCCCGCCGGACCCTACCCGGCGCCACGATTCTAAAGGCGTCGGTGGGACCGATGGACAACAACGCCTATCTGGTGACGTGTGCGGCGACCGGAGAAACCCTGCTGATCGACGCGGCCAACGACGCCGAGGTGCTGATGGACCTGATCCGCCGTTACGCCCCGACGCTCTCGCTAATCGTGACCAGCCATCAGCACTTCGATCACTGGCAGGCGCTGGAGGCCGTCGCCGCGGCCACCGGCGCGCCGACCGCGGCCAACGAGATCGACGCCGAAGCGCTGCCGGTCAAACCGGACCGTTTGCTGTCGGGCGGCGACACCGTGCGGATCGGCGAGCTCAGCTTCGACGTCATCCACCTGCGCGGGCACACGCCCGGATCGATCGCGCTGGCCCTCGACGGGCCCGCGACGGGCGGGGTCACCCAGTTGTTCACCGGCGACTGCCTGTTCCCCGGCGGCGTCGGCAAGACCTGGCAGCCCGGGGACTTCACCCAGTTGCTCGACGACGTCACGACCCGGGTGTTCGACGTGTACGACGACTCCACCGTCATCTACCCGGGACACGGCGACGACACCGTGCTGGGCGCCGAACGCCCCCACCTCGCCGAGTGGCGCGAGCGGGGCTGGTAGACCGAACGAGCGGTTACGACGTGGTGTGCACGATCAACACGTCGACCTTGGCCCGACGTGAGACGTTGGCCGGCACCGATCCCAGCAGCCGGCCCGCGATGGTGCTCAGGCCGACGTTGCCGACGACCAGCAGGTCGGCCTTTTCGTCCTCGGCCAGCTTGACCAGCGCGTCCACCGGGGCACCGACGATGGGCTTCTCCTCGACGTTCTTGGCGCCGGCCTTGTGCGCCCGCTCCTTCGCGTCGTGCAGGATCGCGTAGATCGGGGCGGTGCCCGACACCTTGTAGCTTTCTTCTTTCAGGATGTCGGCGGCCCGGCCGTCCTCATGCTGGGGTAGATACGCCGACGCGATGATCAACTTGGCGCCGTCCCCGGCGATGGTGGCTGCTCTGTCCACCGCACGCATCGACGAGTCCGAGCCGTCGGTCCCGACCACCACAGTCCGATAGGCGCTCATTTACCCTCCCAGTGTCGGTTGCTACGCCAACCCCAGACAGTATCGCGTTGCCGGAGAAAGATGGGTCAGATTACCCACACACCGGTGGCGTGGCGCAACCCGCAAATTATCCCGCCACGCTGCGGCAACGGGCAATTTTTGCGGCCATAATGCTCGCGCTGCGGCATGCGGGGGACGGAAAGCATTGCATCGCAGACCTTCTCGTGAAATTCGGGTCGTGACCGCCGGTGACCTGGGCGGACGGGGCGCCGCCTGACTTACAGTGACATGCATCATGTCGATGCCCACCCTCGAGCAAGGCGCGTCGGACGTCGTTGACGAGTCTGCGCGCGCCCGCCGGCCCGGCCGGCTGCTCGACCCGTGGCTGGTAGGCGTCCTGGCCGCCGTCATCAGCGCCGCCTGGGCCTGCCGGCCCTCGCTCTGGTTCGACGAGGGGGCGACGATATCGGCGGCGGCCAGCCGAACCTTGCCCGAGCTGTGGAAACTGCTGGGGCACATCGACGCCGTGCACGGCCTGTATTACCTGCTGATGCACGGCTGGTTCGCGATATTTCCGCCGACCGAATTCTGGTCGCGGGTGCCCAGCGCCCTGGCGATCGGGGCCGCGGCCGCGGGGGTCACGGCGTTCAGCAAGCAACTCGTCCCGGGGCGTGCGACGGCACTCTGCGCCGGCGCCGTCTTCGCCATCTTGCCGCGCACCACGTGGGCGGGCATCGAGGCGCGCCCGTACGCCATGGCGGCCGCCGCCGCGGTGTGGCTGACGGTGTTGTTCGTCGCCGCGGTCCGGCGCAACACGCCGCGGTTGTGGCTGTGCTACGCGCTGGCGCTGATGCTGTCGATCCTGCTGAGCCTCAACCTGATCCTGTTGGTTCTGGTGTACGCGGCGATGCTGCCGCTCCTGGTTCCGAAGCGCTCCCGCAAGTCTCCAGTCATGTGGTGGGCGGTCAGCTCGGCCGTCGCCGTCGGCGTCATGACGCCGTTCCTCGTGTTCGCCCATGGCCAGGTGTACCAGGTCAACTGGATCTTTCCTGTCAGCTGGCACTACGCGTTCGACATCGTCCTGCGGCAGTACTTCGACCACAGCGTCCCGTTCGCGATTCTCACGGCGGTGCTCATTGTCGCGGCGGCCGTGGCGTGGCTGAGGGGCGCGCGGGGTCCCGCTGGCGACGTGCGTGCACTGCTGGTCATCTGCGGCGCGTGGATCGTCCTGCCCACCGCGCTCGTCGTCGTCTACTCGGCCGCCATCGAACCGATCTACTTTCCCCGCTACCTGATCCTCACCACGCCCGCGGTGGCCATGGTCATGGCCGTCTGCATCGTCACGCTCGCCCGCAAACCGTGGCCGATCGCAGCGGTGGTCCTGGCGTTCGCCGCCGCCGCGCTGCCGAATTACCTGTTCATCCAGCGCTGGCCGTATGCCAAGGAGGGCTGGGATTACAGCCAGGTGGCCGACCTGATCGAAGCCCATGCCGCCCCCGGGGACTGCTTGCTGGTCGACAACACGGTGCCCTGGCGGCCCGGTCCTATCCGCGCGGTCCTGGCCACCCGGCCCGCGGCCTTCCGGTCGGTGATCGACGTCGGGCGGGGTGCCTACGGGCCTAAGGTGGGTTGGCTGTGGGACGGCCACGTCGCGGTATGGCTGACGACCGCCAAGATCAACAAATGCTCCACCATCTGGACCATCACCAATAAGGACAAGTCGCTGCCCGATCACCAGGTCGGACAAGCGCTGCCCCCGGGAGTGTTCGGCCGCGCCCCGGCGTATCGATTCCCGAGCTACCTCGGCTTCCACATCGTCGAGCGTTGGCAATTCCACTACTCGCAGGTGGTCAAGTCGACGCGGTGACGGCGCGGCGATCGCCGCGCACCGCCGCGTAGGACGCCGCGACACCGGCGCCGGTCAAGGCGGTGAAAACGGCGAACAGCCAACGGGCTTCCATCACGTCGCCGCCCTGCACCGCGTTGACCACGACGCCGGCCAGGCCGGCGCCGAATGCCGCGGAGACGAGCTGCACGGTGTTGATCGCCGCGGCCGCCGCCCCGCCTTCGGCCGGGTCGTCGACGGAATCCATTGCGCGCACCGACAAGTGGGGCCACGCCATGCCGATTCCGATCCCGGCCACCAGCAGGGCCAGCGTCCAGAGCGCGACGACCCCGCCGGATGCGTTGTCGCGCTGGGTGAATGCGCCCAGAGCCAGACCCGAGGCCACCACCACCGGCGCGACCGCGATGACCCGCCCGATCGCCCGGGGGTTCTCCAGCGATGCGCTGACGATTTCGCTGAACGTCCACCCGACTGCGAGCGCCGCGCCCAGGAACCCGGCCGCCACGGGGCTCAGATGCGCCAACCGCTGACCGAAGAGAGGCACGTAGGTGTCCACCATGGCGCCGAGCATCAGCGCACCCATGGCCAGGTAGATCCACTTCAACGGTCCGGGACCAAATACGCTGGGCGGCAACACCTTTGCGGGCATCCGCCAGTCGGCGAGCACGAACAGTCCGACCAGCACGATCGCGACGGCGAGCAGCCCGGCGGTCGCGACGACGTCGTGCGGGATTTGGGCGACGCTGATCGCCAACGCGGCGGCCCCGATCAGCACCAGCGACCACACCGGCACCCTCATCACCGCCGCGGCACCGCCCGGGGCGCCCCTACCGGCGGCCAACGCGACCGGCACCAGCAGCGCCATCAGGGCGGTCACAATCGCCATCGCGACGAAAGCCCAACGCCACAAACCGAATTGCGCGAACAGCCCACCCGTCGCCGGCCCGACCACCGTGGCGACGCCCCACATGGCCGACACCAGCGCGGAGGCCCGGGTCCACAGCGCGCGCGGCAGCGCGGTGTTGATGACCGCATAACCAAGGCCGGCCAGCAAGCCCCCGGCCACGCCTTGCAGGGCGCGTCCCGCGATCAGGATTTCCATGCTGGGGGCCAGGCCACAGGCCAGGCTGGAGACGGCGAACACGGCCAGCCCCATCAGATACGACCTGCGCGCCCCGTAGCGCAGCAGCATCGGACCGACCATGGTCGCCGCGACCACCGACCCGACCAGGTACAGGGTCATCACCCACGCGTAGAGGCGGCTGCCGCCGATTTCGGCGACCGTATTGGGCAGCAGGCTGATGGTTAGAAATTCGTTGGTGGCGTACAGCGCTACCCCACCGGCCAGCACGACGGACGTCCCCAGGTAGCGGGCGCCCAGCAGCTCGCGCCAGCTGCCGGTGGTCGCAGTGTGCGTCACTTGAGCCCGGCGGCGTCCATCCCGCGCAGTTCCTTTTTGAGGTCCGCGATCTCGTCGCGGAACCGCGCGGCCAGCTCGAACTGCAGGTCCCGGGCGGCGGCCATCATCTGCGCGGTGAGGTCCTTGATCAGGTCGGCCAGCTCCGCGCGCGGCATGTTAGTGGTGTCGCGACCCTCGAACACGCCGGCGCTGACCACCCGGCCCGGCTCGCCCTGCGCCCGCCGCCCGCGTGAGACGCTGCGCCCGGACCCGATTTCGACGGTTTCCGTGTCGTCGGCCTCGGAGTAGACCCGGTCGAGGATGTCCGCGATCTTCTTGCGCAGCGGCTTCGGGTCGATGCCGTTGGCCTCGTTGTAGGCGACCTGCTTGGCGCGGCGCCGTTCCGTCTCATCGATGGCCTCGCGCATCGAATCGGTGACGGTGTCGGCGTAGAGGTGCACTTCGCCGGAGACGTTGCGCGCGGCGCGGCCGATGGTCTGGATCAGGCTGCGCGTCGACCGCAGGAAGCCCTCCTTGTCGGCGTCGAGGATCGCAACCAGCGACACCTCGGGCAGGTCGAGGCCCTCGCGCAGCAGGTTGATGCCGACCAGCACGTCGTAGTCGCCGAGCCGCAGCTGGCGCAGCAGTTCTACCCGGCGCAGCGTGTCGACCTCGGAATGCAGATACCGCACCCGGATGCCCATCTCCAGCAGGTAGTCAGTGAGGTCTTCGGCCATCTTCTTGGTCAGCGTGGTCACCAGCACCCGCTCGTCGACCGCGGTGCGCTTGCGGATTTCGCCGATGAGATCGTCGATCTGACCTTTCGTCGGCTTGACCGTGACCTTGGGGTCGACCAGCCCGGTGGGCCGGATCACCTGCTCGACGAACTCGCCCTGCGTCTGGCTCAGCTCGTACGGGCCTGGGGTGGCCGACAGGTACACCGTCTGCCCGATGCGGTCGGCGAACTCCTCCCAGGTCAGCGGGCGGTTGTCGCATGCCGACGGCAGCCGGAACCCGTACTCCACCAGGTTGCGCTTACGCGACATGTCGCCCTCGTACATGCCGCCGATCTGCGGCACCGTGACGTGCGATTCGTCGATGACGAGCAGGAAGTCCTCCGGGAAGTAGTCCAGCAGCGTCGCCGGCGGCGAGCCCGGCCCGCGGCCGTCGATGTGCCGCGAGTAGTTCTCGATGCCCGAGCAGAACCCGACCTGGCGCATCATCTCGATGTCGTAGTTGGTCCGCATCCGCAGCCGCTGGGCCTCCAGCAGCTTGCCCTGGCCTTCGAGTTCGGCGAGCCGCTCGGCCAGCTCCTCCTCGATCGTCGAGATCGCGTGCGCCATCCGCTCCGGCCCGGCCACATAGTGGGTGGCCGGAAAGATCCGCAGCGAGTCGACCTTGCGGACCACGTCGCCGGTCAGTGGGTGCAGGTAGTACAGCTCCTCGATCTCGTCGCCGAAGAATTCGATGCGCAGCGCCAGCTCTTCGTAGGACGGGATGATCTCCACGGTGTCGCCGCGCACCCGGAACGAGCCGCGGGTGAAGGACAGGTCGTTTCGGGTGTACTGCACGTCGACCAGCAGCCGCAGCAGCGCGTCCCGGGGGACCTCGGTGCCGACCCGGAGTTCGACGGAGCGGTCCAGGTAGGACTGCGGCGTGCCCAGGCCGTAGATGCACGACACCGAGGCCACCACCACCACGTCCCGGCGCGACAGCAGCGACGACGTCGCGGAGTGCCGCAACCGCTCCACGTCGTCGTTGATCGAGCTGTCCTTCTCGATGTATGTGTCGGTCTGCGCGATGTACGCCTCCGGCTGGTAGTAGTCGTAGTACGACACGAAGTACTCGACTGCGTTGTGCGGCAACATCTCTCGCAGCTCGTTGGCCAACTGTGCGGCCAGCGTCTTGTTGGGCGCCATCACCAGGGTGGGCCGCTGCAACCGCTCGATGAGCCAGGCGGTGGTGGCTGATTTGCCGGTGCCGGTGGCGCCGAGCAGCACGACGTCGCGCTCCCCCGCCTTGATGCGCCGCTCCAGCTCGTCGATCGCGGCCGGCTGGTCGCCGGCCGGTGCGTGCGGGCTGACGACCTCGAAGCGGCCACCGACGCGCATGACCTCCTCGACGGCGCGGTATTCCGAATGCGCGACGACCGGATGCTCAGTGGCGAAAGCCATGCCACCAGGGTAGAGCCAGCCACCGACAAGCGTGCCGGTCCTCGCCTAGCCCGCCGGCCGGGTCCACGTCCGGCTGACCGGGTCGCATTGGAGCAGGTAGCCGTCGTTCGAGGTGGAGGTGGCGAACACCGAGGTGCCCGGGCGGTCGCACGAGCTGCCCGAGGCGTGCACACCCGTCGCGATGGGCGCCTTGGCCCAGGCGGTGCCCTCGCAGACGACCTGCTCGTTGTTGGTCGGGTCGTACGCGAGCTTGTCGACGTCGGTGCACGACCCGCCGAGGACGGGCGGAACCGGGTTGGCCGGCGCGGTCGAGGTGTCGAGGACCTGCGTGGGATCGGCCAGCGGCACGCTCGCCGGCGCATCACCGACGCGGGTCGCCACCACGGGTATCCGCACCACGGCCCCTTGCGCGCCACACTCGTTGCTCATCACGGTCTGGGTTTCCGTACCGCGCAGCGTGCCGTCGGCCTGCGGCGCGAGCGACCACGCGACCGTCTCCTGCTGGGTGGCCCCGGCAAGTCCGTCCGGGGCGACGCAGCGCACCCGCTCCTGCTGCGGGGCGCCCTGCCAGTATCCGGCGACGAAACGCAGGGTGTCGGTCTGGCCTCCGCCGGCGGTGCTCGCCACCTGGTGGTCGGCATCGTCCAGCAGGGTCCCGGTGGCGGCGCAGCCGTTGGTGGTGCACGCCGAGCGGAACGCCCACCAGTCGGTGTCGGCCGAGTCCTGACGGATCGCGACGCCGTTGCCGGTCCGCTTGCTCTGGTCGTAGGTCAGTTGGTAGGTGCCGCTGAATGTCGGACCGCCGCGTCCCGTGGGGGCGGCGCTCGGGGCCGGCGGCGACGGACGCGAGGCGAGCGCGGGGCTGGCCGGCGCGGGTGCCGGCTGGAAGGAGTACAGGACCGACCAGGTCGCCGCCACGGCGACCAGCACCGCGCACACCAGCGCGGTCGCCCATCGCGTCCTCGACGAGTACCGGTGGCTCATCGCCGCGACGAGAGCCCGCGTGCCGCGTCGCCGGTGCGTGGCGACCCGAGCCGGAGCGGCGTTGCCCAACCGCTCGCTGACGGCGGCGGCGAAGTCGCGACACCGATCGAACCGGTCTTCGCGGCGCTTGGCGAGGGCCTTGGCGAACACGTCGTCGAGGTGCGCCAAATCCGGGCGGTACTCGCTGAGCCGGGGCGGATCCTCGTGCAGGTGCTGGCTGATCACCGCGACCGGGTTGGAGTGCTGGAACGGCGGCGCGCCGGTGAGCAGATGAAATGCCGTGCCGGCCAACGCGTATTGGTCTGCGCGGCCATCGATGTTGGCGCCGGTCAATTGCTCCGGCGCGGCATAGGCGACCGTTCCCACCGCGACATTAGTCTCGGTGATCCCGCTGATGCTGCCGAGATGGCGCGCTACACCGAAGTCCGCCAACAGGATTCGGCGTTCACCGTTCTCGGGATGGGTCAGCAGGATGTTGGCGGGCTTGACATCCCGGTGCAGCAGGCCGCGATCGTGCGCGTAGTCGAGGGCACCCGCGACCGCGTCGAGAACGGCACACGCCTCGTCGATATGCATCCCGTCCGGGTAATGCTCGCGCACCAGCCGCGACGCGTCGGTGCCCTCGACGTAGTCCATGGAAATCCAGAGGTGGCCGTCGAATTCGCCGCGATCGTGCACGCCGACGATGTGCGGGTGCCACAGGGTTGCCGCCAGATCGGCCTCACGGTTGAACCGCTCCCGGAATTCGGGATCCGCGGTGACCGCCTCGGCGAGCACCTTGATCACATCGCGCCGGGGCAGCCTGGGATGCAAAGCTAGATAGACCTCGGCCATCCCCCCGGCGCCCAGCGATCGCAGGACGGTGTAGCCGGCGAATTTCGTGCCGCCGGCCATCGCCAGGCGCGGGCCACTGCCCTCGTTTGGGTCCGAGCTGATGGCCGGGGCGCGGCGAAATAGATGCGCGCGCAATGCCTCTCGGGCCAGCCGCGGATTGCGCAGCAGGCGCCGCCCGGCGGCAATGCGCCGGGTGGTTACTTTGTGCTGGTCGTGCTCGTCCGTCAATGGTTGCCCCCTCAAGCGCGCTCTGCCGGGCGCTCCCCCCGGCACCCCATCGCATGATGCCGGACGCGGATAGGCGTTGGGCCACCGAAGGTTATGAAGGAGCTGTGAGCACGAAACAAAGTGAAATCACAGCCGACTCTCATGGAGCCCACTCGAGCGGCGGCCGATACTTGTGTGGTGAGTCGACCCGCCGCGCCCGCGCTGACCATTCGGCATGACGGGTCCCAACGTTCCTTCGCCGCGGGCCATGAGGTGGTCGTCGGGCGCGACCTGCACGCCGACTTACGCATCCCGGACCCACGGATATCGCGCGCGCACTTGATACTGCGTTTCGATCAAGGCCGCTGGCTGGCCATCGACAACGGCTCGTTGAACGGGACCTACGTCAACGGCTATCCGATGCCGGTGATCGACATCCACGACGGCCAGAGCATCAACGTCGGCAATCCGCAAGGGCCCCGGCTGACGTTCGCGATCGGCCCGCAGCGGGGGCCGACCAGCCGGCCATCCCCGACGAGGACGGTGGCGGATTCCGGGCCTCCCACTGTGGCGTGGTCGACCACCCAGGAGCGGACGAATCCAATCCCGCCACTGGCACGGCCGCCGCGACGGCCACCGGACAACGAGCGGACCGTGGCCAACGCCGGCAGATTGGCCACTCCGCACCCGCCACCGCCCGGCGAGTTCACCGTGATCGACGCCAAGACCGCGGACGTGTCGAACCTCGCCACGCGAATGGTGAAGTTCCTGACCCCGCGCACGCCGGCAGGCGGCACCGGCATCACGATCGGGCGCGCCGCCGACAGCGACGTCGTGGTGTCCGACGTCCTGGCCTCACGCCGGCACGCGACGCTGGTGCCGACGCACCTCGGCACCGAGATCCGCGACACCAGCGTCAACGGGACGTTCGTCAACGGCACCCGGGTGGGGTCGGCGATCCTGACCGAGGGCGATGTGGTCACCATCGGCAACGTCGACCTGGTTTTCCGCGACGGCACCGTGATCGAACGCAGCGCCGCCGCGGCCCGCACCGGCGGCCTCGAGGTGCGCGGCGTGAAGTACGTCGTCGACAACAAGCAGCTGCTCGACGACATCTCCCTGACCGCCCGGCCGGGGACGCTCACCGCCGTGATCGGCGGGTCGGGGGCGGGCAAGAGCACGCTGGCCCGCCTGATCGCCGGCTACGCCCGCCCCACCGCCGGGTCGGTCAGCTTCGAGGGTCACGACATCCACACCGAGTACGCGTCCCTGCGCAGCCGGATCGGCATGGTCCCACAGGACGACGTGGTGCACCGCCAGCTGACGGTGAACCAGGCCCTGGGCTACGCCGCCGAGTTGCGCCTTCCGCCCGACACTGGCAAGGCCGACCGCGCCAGGGTCGTCGCGCAGGTCCTCGACGAACTCGAGCTGACCAAGCACGCCGACACCCGCGTCGACAAGCTCTCCGGCGGCCAGCGCAAGCGCGCCTCGGTCGCCCTGGAACTGCTCACCGGGCCGTCGCTGCTGATCCTGGACGAGCCGACGTCGGGTCTGGACCCGGCGCTGGACCACCAAGTCATGACGATGCTGCGCCAGCTCGCCGACGCCGGCCGGGTGGTGATCGTGGTGACGCACATGTTGTCCTACCTCGATATCTGCGACCAGCTGCTGTTGGTGGCGCCCGGCGGCAAGACGGCCTATTGCGGCCCGCCCGACCAGATCGGTGCGGCGATGGGCACCACGAACTGGGCCAAGATCTTCACCCACGTCGGCGCGGACCCCGAGGAGGCCAACCGCCGCTTTCTGGCCCGCGCCGAGGCCCAGCGGCGGCCGCAGCAGCTGCTTCCCGACAAGACCGACCAGCCGGGCGACCTGGGCGCACCGGTGCATACCAGTGTGCGGCGCCAGATCTCGACCGTCGCGCGCCGCCAGGTGCGCCTGGTCGTCGCCGACCGCGCCTACTTCGTGTTCCTGGCGCTGTTGCCGTTCATCCTGGGTGCGCTGTCGCTGACCGTGCCCGGCAACATCGGATTTCACGTCGCGGGCCCGCATGCCGGCACGCCGGACGAAGCCGCGCAGATACTCAGCTTGCTGCTGCCCGCCGCGGCGTTCATGGGTACCGCGTTGACGATCCGCGACCTGGTCGGCGAGCGCGCCGTCTTCCAGCGCGAACAGGCGGTCGGACTCTCGACCACGGCGTACCTGCTCGCCAAGACCGGCGTGTTCTGCGGCTTCGCGATCCTGCAGTCGGCGATCACGACTGCGATCGTGGTGCTGGGCAAGGGCGCGCCGACGCGGGGCGCGGTGGTACTGGGGAACGCGACCGTCGAGCTGTTCGCGACCGTCGCCGCGACGTGTGTGGCCTCGGCGATGCTCGGGCTGGCCATTTCGTCGCTGGTCCGTTCCAGTGAGCAGATCATGCCGCTGTTCGTCGTGTCGGTGATGGCGCAGTTGGTGCTGTGCGGCGGGATGGTGCCGGTGACCGGCCGGCTGGGGCTCGATCAGCTGTCTTTTGCCACGCCGGCGCGCTGGGGCTATGCCGCGGCGGCGTCGACGGTCGACCTGCGCAACCTGGTGCCCGGTTCGCTGGTCCCCGAGGACGGGTTCTGGCAGCACACGCCGGAGATGTGGCTGCTCGACATGGGCATGCTGGCCGCGTTGTCGCTGTTCTATGCCGGGTTTGTGCGATGGAAGATTCGGCTGCGCCGCTGACTCATGCATCCGCCGAAACACGAGACATTCGATCTGGTCGCCCGCACCAACACCGACCCGAAGGGCATCGTGCGCACCGTCGACGAGTACGTCGTGCGGCCGTGGGGGCTCTACGTGGCCCGGCCCACGCCGGGCCGGGCCCAGTTCCATTACCTGGAGTCGTGGCTGCTGCCGTCGCTGGGCCTGCGCGCCACGGTGTTCCACTTCAATCCCGGCCACGAGCGCGACCATGACTACTACCTCGACGTCGGCGAATACACGCCCGGCCCGCGCGAGTGGCACTCCGAAGACCACTATCTCGACATCGAGGTTCGTACCGGGCGGGGAGCCGAGCTGGCCGATGTCGACGAGCTGTTCGACGCCGTCCGCCACGGCCTGCTGACTCCGGAGGTCGCCGAACGGGCGGTGCGCCGCGCCGTGGATGCCGTCGACGGCCTGGCCCGCAACGGCTACGACCTCGCCCGATGGCTGGCCGGCAGCGGCATGCAACTCACCTGGCGCACCGCGTAACAGTTTTCCGCACCCGCCGAGGGGTATGCCCCCGACATGCCCCTGAGCGAATATCGGCGCAAACGGCGCTTCGGCACCAGCCCCGAGCCGCGTGGCGAGCGGGGCACGAAGCGCCGCAAGGCCGACAAGCGGCCGTCATTCGTCATCCAGCACCACGCGGCGCGCAGCGATCACTATGACTTCCGCCTGGAGATCGGCGGCGTGCTCGTGTCGTGGGCGATACCCAAGGGGCCGTCGACGAACCCGAAGGACAGGAGGATGGCGCGCCGCACCGAGGATCATCCGCTCGACTATGCGACGTTCGAGGGAGTCATCCCGAGCGGCGAATACGGCGCCGGTGAGGTCATCGTCTGGGACCGCGGCACCTACGCCAACGCAACCAACTACGAAATGGCCGAAGGCCTTGACCGCGGCCATCTTTCGTTCCGTCTGCAGGGCGAAAAGCTGCAAGGCGGCTATGCCCTCACGCGGATCCGGGAGGGCAAAGACGAGACCTGGCTGCTGATCAAGCGCCGGGACGAGGACGCCGACGCGCGCCGAAAGCCGGTCAAGAGCCAGCCGGAATCGGTGCTGTCCGGCCGCACGCTCGACGACCTGGACGACTCGTGACCCGGCTCGCCGGGATGCCCGGCCGGGTACGCGCGGCCCTGCACGACGAGCCGGTGCCGGACTGGCGGAGTCCCACGCTGGCCACCCTGACCGAGAAGCGCTTCTCCGACCCCCATTGGATCTTCGAGCGAAAATTCGACGGGATGCGCTGCCTGGCGTTTCGCGACGGCAATCGGGTGTGGCTGCTGTCGCGAAATCGCCAGCGGCTCAACGGAACCTACCCGGAACTGGTCGACGCGCTCGCAGCCCAGCACACCACCCGATTCGTCGTCGACGGCGAGGTGGTGGCGTTCGAGGGACGCCGCACCAGCTTCGCCCGGCTGCAGGGGCGGCTGGGCATCACCGACCCCGAAGTGGCCCGGGCATCCCGCGTCCGGATCTACTACTACCTGTTCGACCTGCTGCACCTCGACGGCATGTCCACCACCGAGGTGCCACTACTCTGGCGTAAACGACTGCTGCGCAACACGATCGACTTCACCGATCCGCTGCGGTATGCGCCGCATCGCGTCGGGGACGGCATCGCCGGCTACCGCGCCGCCTGCGCCCGCGGCGACGAGGGAGTGATCGCCAAGCGGGCCGACGCGACGTATGAAGGCCGCCGCTCACCGAATTGGCTGAAGTTCAAATGCGTTCGCGACCAAGAATTCGTGATCGGCGGCTACACCAGCCCGAAAGGCAGCCGCATCGAGTTAGGCGCGCTGTTGCTCGGCTACCACGACGGCCGCGACCTCGTCTACGCCGGCAAGGTCGGCACCGGCTTCGACGAGGCCACCCTGCACAGCCTGCACGAGCGCCTGTCGCCCATCGAGCAGGATGCGCCGCCGTTCACCCGGGGTCTGGTGCGCGAGAACAGCGCCCACTGGGTCCGTCCCGAGCTGGTGGCGCAGATCGGGTTCACCGAGTGGACGCGTGACGGCAAGCTGCGCCACCCGCGCTATCAGGGTCTGCGCATCGACAAGGACCCCCGAGACGTCGTACGGGAGACACACTGATGGCACCTGAAGTCGAAATCACCCACCCGGATCGGGTGTTGTTTCCCGATCCGTCGTCGCGAAAAGGGATCACCAAGGCAGATCTCGTCGACTACTACGGCGAGGTGGCCGACACGATGCTGCCGCACCTGCGCGACCGGCCGCTGACCGTGCAACGGTTTCCGCGCGGCATCGGCGAACAAGGGTTCGTGCAGCAGGATTTCGCCGATTCGCTGCCGGACTGGATGAGCGGCGCCGAGGTCGCCAAAGAGGGCGGCACCCTTGTGCATCCGGTGGCCGACCGCCGAGAGGCGCTGCGCTGGCTGGCAAACCAGAACTGCATCACGTTGCACGTGTGGCAGTCGCGGCGGGACCGGCTGCACAACCCCGACCGACTGGTGTTCGACCTCGACCCCTCCGACGCCAACTTCGCGGTGGTGCGCGCGGCGGCCCGCGCGACCGCCGGCGTGCTCGATGACCTCGGGCTGGCGTGCTACGTGCAGACCACCGGTTCCCGTGGGCTGCACGTGGTGGTCCCGGTGCGTCCCGACACCGACTTCGACACCGCCCGTCAGTTCGCCCGCGACGTCGCCGAGGTGGTCGCGGCCGATGACCCCCAGCACCGCACCGTGGAGGTGCGCAAGGACAAGCGCGGCGGCCGGGTGTATCTCGACGTGATGCGAAACGCGTACGCGCAGACAGCGGTTGCACCGTATTCGGTCCGGGCCCGCCACGGCGCACCGGTGGCCACCCCGCTGGAGTGGGATGAATTGGACGCCCGCGGCCTACGGGCCGACCGATTCACCGTCCGCGATGTTCCCAAACGGCTGGCCGGGCAACGTGATCCGTGGGCCGACATGTCCCGTCATGCGCGCGCGCTGGGCGGCCCGGCGAAGCGGCTGGCGAAACGTCGTGCCTGAACTGCCTGACGTGGAAGGGTTTCGGCGCGAGCTTGCCGGCGTGCTGCCCGGCCGCCGCATTCGGCACGTAGCGGTTCGCGATCCCGGCATACTGCGCAACACCACCGCCGCGGCGCTCGGGCGCCGCTGCGCCGGGCACCGCTTCCGTGCGCCACGGCGGCACGGCAAGTGGCTGATCCTGCCCACCGACGGCCCGACGCTGCTGGTGCACAGCGGGATGACCGGACACCCGTACTACGCCGCCGACGATGCCGAGCCGAAGGGCTATGAGCGGCTGGTGCTGTCCCTGGACAAGGGCGAACTGCGCTACGCCGACCTGCGCAAGCTGCGCGGGGTGTGGCTGGCCGATTCCGACGACGACATCGCGCACGTGACGGGTCCGCAGGGCCCCGATGCGTTGGGCATGGACCTGCGCGCGTTTCGCGACGCGCTGTCCGGTCGGCACGGCCGGCTGAAGCCGACGCTGATGGACCAGTCGGTGATTGCGGGCCTCGGCAATCTGCTCGCCGACGAAATCTGCTGGCGGGCCCGGCTGCGACCGACGCTTCCGGTTGCCGACCTGGACGCCGACGACGTCAAGCGCCTGCACGCCGCCATGACGCAGGTGCTGCGCACGTCGGTGCGACACGGCCGCGTGCCCGGGCTGTCGCGGTGGCTCACCCGGGTGCGCGACGAGCCGGACCCGAGTTGCCCCCGTTGCGGCACGCGGCTCGCCCGCGCGCGCGTCGGGGGCCGGACATCGGTGTGGTGTCCCCGCTGCCAGCCCGGGTAATCTCGGCAGTTATGAGCCTTAGCAAGCGCAGGTGGATGACGATCGCCGCCCTGACACTGGTTGCGGCCGGCGCGCAGCTCAGCCCGGCGACTGCGCGGGCTGACCTGCACAACATCACCTACCGCGCCAGGATCGATGCGCTGACGACGGGCAGCCAGGCCACCTTCGTGATCAACGGCGGCCAGACCAACACCACCAGCCTTCCTTCGATGCCGGGCAACGTATTCGAAGCCAACACCGTATTACCCGACCCGGCGCAAGCCGGGCTCCGGATCGTCCTTCGTTTCCCGTACGCCGCGAACGTGCATTGCGAGATCGACGTCGACGACAACGTTTTCACGCAAGCCGACCAGATGGTCAGGCCCGCGCTCGGCAATGCCGATCCCAATAGCGGTGCGCTGCAATGCGGAGCGCCGTTGCCCGGTTAGTACGGCTAGGGTCGCCAGCCCGTTGAGTCGGCCCACTCCCACGCGCGGCGATACGCGTCGAGAAACCACGGCTCCTTGGCGGCAACGTACGTCCCGGTGTCGCCTTTCCCTTGCTTTTCGGCGTCGCGCTTGGCCGCCAGATAGTCGGCGCGGGCGTCGGGGTTGGCCGTCAGCCAATCCACGAATAGCAGCGCGAACTGCTGATTGGGCCAGCCATCCACCCGGATATGCACATTCGTCGGCCGGCCGGGATCGGCCGACGCGTGAAACCGCTTGCGCCACAACGCGGGATCGTCGCTGTGGGCGACGTCCTGCGTGATTCCCTCGACGCGCGGATATCCGACCGACAGCAGCGGCTCGGCGAGTTCGGCTGCCACCGCCAACGATTCGACCGTGATCTGGATGTCGATGACATCCTTCGCGTCGAGGCCGGGCACGGCGGTCGATCCGATGTGGTCGACCCGCACCGCCTTGTGGCCGCAGGCGGTCTGCAGCCGGGCGACGATACGCCGCGCCTGGTCGGGCCAGGCCGGGTCGGCCGGCACCAACCGGGCCGGCGCCCGGGCGATCTGGTGCTGCGCCACGTTATGGGCGAACGGCAGTATCCGGTTGTGCCATACGTCGCGCGCCCGCTGCACCAAATCCGCCTGGCTGCCCGAATTGTCCAGCCACACGTCGGCGACCGCCCGACGCTGTTCGTCGTCGGCCTGCGCGGCGATCCTGGCGCGGGCGTCATCTTCGGACATGCCGCGTTGCTCGACCAGCCGCCGCACCCGCAACTCGACATCGGCATGCACCACGACAACCAGCGGGAACAACGGCGCCATCCCGGATTCCACCAGCAGCGGGATGTCTTCGACGACGACGGCATCCTCAGCCACCGCGGCAATGATCTCCGCGCGCCGCTTGCCCACCAGCGGGTGGACGATCCCGTTGAGCTTCTTGCGCGCATCGTCGTCGGCGAAGGCCTTGGCGGCCAACGCCGGCCGATCCAACGATCCGTCGGCTAGCAGGATGTCGTCGCCGAACGCGTCGACAAGCGACGCAAGCCCCTCGGTTCCGGGCTGGACCACCTCACGCGCAATGACGTCGCCGTCGACGATGATCCCGCCGCACTCCGCGAACGTGGCGGACAGCGCGGATTTTCCGGCGCCGATGCCGCCGGTCAACCCGATGCGCAGCATCCGTGAACGCGATTATGCGTTGCCGGCGAGCTTTTCGCGCAGCGCGGCCAGCTGGGCGTCGCTGGCCAGCGACCCTCCGGCGGCCTTCTCGGGGGGAGCGCCGTTGCCTGGCGACTGGTCGCCACCACTGGGCGCGGCGGCCTCGGCCGCGGCGAACTTCTCCATCTGCGTGGTGTGCATCTTGTGCCGGCGCTCCGCCTCGGCGTAGCGCGCCTCCCACTCGGTGCGCTGGGCGTCGAATCCTTCCAGCCACTCGTTGGTGTCCGGGTCGAAGCCCTCGGGGAAGATGTAGTTGCCCTGCTCGTCGTAGCTGTCGGCCATGCCGTACTTCGCGGGGTCGAATTCCTCGGTGTAATCCTCGTTAGCCTGCTTGAGCGACAACGAGATCCGGCGACGCTCCAGGTCGATGTCGATGACCTTGACCATTGCATCGTCGCCGACGGCGACCACCTGGTCCGGCACCTCGACGTGCCGCTCGGCAAGCTCGGAGATGTGCACCAGGCCCTCGATGCCCTCCTCGACGCGGACGAACGCGCCGAACGGAACGAGTTTGGTGACCTTGCCCGGCACGATCTGGCCGATGGCGTGGGTGCGGGCGAAGTGCCGCCACGGGTCTTCCTGAGTCGCCTTGAGCGACAAAGAAACCCGCTCGCGATCCATGTCAACGTCGAGCACCTCGACGGTGACCTCGTCACCGACCTGGACCACCTCGGACGGGTGATCGATGTGCTTCCAAGACAACTCGGAGACGTGCACCAGGCCGTCCACACCGCCAAGATCGACGAACGCGCCGAAGTTGACGATGGAGGACACCACACCCTTGCGGATGGCGCCCTTTTGCAGCTGGTTGAGGAACTCGCTGCGCACCTCGGACTGGGTCTGCTCGAGCCATGCGCGCCGCGACAGCACCACGTTGTTGCGGTTCTTGTCCAGCTCGATGATCTTGGCCTCGATCTCCTTGCCGATGTACGGCTGCAGGTCGCGCACCCGGCGCATCTCGACCAGCGAGGCGGGCAGGAAGCCGCGCAACCCGATATCGAGGATCAGGCCGCCCTTGACGACCTCGATGACGGTGCCCTTGACGGCCTCGTCCTTCTCCTTGAGCGCCTCGATGGTGCCCCAGGCGCGCTCGTACTGGGCGCGCTTCTTGGACAGAATCAGCCGGCCCTCTTTGTCCTCCTTGGTGAGAACCAGGGCCTCGACTTCGTCTCCCACGGAAACGACCTCGTTGGGGTCGACATCGTGCTTGATGGAGAGCTCGCGGGCGGGGATGACCCCTTCGGTCTTGTAGCCGATGTCGAGGAGCACCTCGTCCCGGTCAACTTTGACGATGGTGCCTTCGACGATGTCGCCATCGTTGAAGTACTTGATCGTTTTGTCTATTGCGGCAAGAAAGTCCTCGCTGGAACCGATGTCGTTGACGGCTACTTGGGGCGAGGTGACGGCGGGACTCGGCATGTTGTTGGGTTGCTCCGGACAGGTGGGGTCGTAGGGACAATTCGGGATTTACCTGTTGAGGCTACTCGACAGGGCACAAGCTGGACAAACTCGGGCTGTAATGCGGCGCTAATCCGGCTTCAGTGCGCCGCTGAGTCCCAGCTGCGACCGTAGCCCACCGAGACCTCCAGCGGGACGTCCAGCGGGTAGGCGCCGCCCATCTTTTCGCGTGCCAGCGCTTCGACCTGTTCGTGCTCGCCAGGGGCGATTTCGAACAGCAATTCGTCGTGGACCTGCAAAAGCATGCGCGACGAGAGCCCGGCGTCCTTGATCGCCTTGTCGACTTCGATCATCGCCACCTTGATGATGTCGGCCGCGCTGCCCTGGATCGGCGCGTTGAGCGCCGCCCGCTCGGCGGCCTCGCGTACCTGTCGATTGCTGCTGTCCAGCTCGGGAAGATAACGCCGACGGCCCAATACCGTTGAGGTGTAGCCGTCCTTGCGGGCCTGCTCCACGACGTCCATCAGGTAGTCGCGCACTCCGCCGAATCGGGCGAAGTATTGGTCCATCTGGACTTTCGCCTCCTCGGTGGAGATCTTCAGTTGGGCGGCCAAGCCATATGCGCTGAGCCCGTAGGCCAATCCGTACGACATCGCCTTCACCCGGCGGCGCAATTCGGCGGTGACTTCCTCGATCGGCACGCCAAAAGCGCGTGAAGCGACGAACGAGTGCAGGTCCTCGCCGGTGTTGAACGCCTCGATGAGGCCTGCATCGCGGGACAGGTGCGCCATGATTCGCATCTCGATCTGGCTGTAGTCGGCCGTCATCAGCTCGGCCATCGGGCCATCGGGCCCCTTGCCGACCACGAACGCATCCCGGATCTGGCGGCCGGCGTCGGTGCGGATCGGGATGTTCTGCAGGTTGGGCTCCGTCGACGACAACCTGCCGGTCGCCGCGATGGTCTGGTTGAACGTGGTGTGGATGCGCCCGTCGCCGGCCACCGAATTGAGCAACCCGTCGACGGTGATCTTCAGCCGGGTGACGTCGCGGTGGGCGAGCAGGTGTTGCAAGAACGGATGTTCGGTCTTGTCGAACAGCGATTGCAGGGCATCGGCATCGGTGGTGTAGCCGGTCTTGGTTCGTTTGGTCTTCGGCATGCCCAGCTCGTCGAACAGCACCACCTGCAACTGTTTCGGTGAGCCCAGATTGATCTGCTTGCCGATGACGGCGTACGCGGCCTCCGCGGCATCGCGGATCTGGTCGCCGAATTGGCTCTGCAGTTCGGTCAGCAGCCGCAAATCCACTGCGATGCCGGCGTTTTCCATGTGCGCCAGCACCTGCTGAACGGGCAGCTCCATCTCGGCCAGCAATGCCGTCGAGTCGATGCGCTCCAGCTCGGCGTCCAGCGCATCGGCCAGATCCACCACCGCGCGGGCCCGCAGGATCACCGTCTGGACGGCTTGCTCGTCGACGCCGCCCGCCTCGTCCAAGTCGTCGAGCAGCGAAAGTTGTTGCTGCTCGGGTGTTTCCGCGCGCAGTTCGCGACGCAGGTAGCGCAGCGACAGGTCGTCCAGGGTGAAGCTGCGTTGACCCGGCCGCACCACGTAGGCCGCCAGCGCGGTGTCGGACGTGACGCCGCTCAGCGTCCAGCCGCGGCCCCACAGGTCGTGCATGGCCAGCTTCGCCTCATGCAGCGCTTTGGGTTTCGCGGGATCGGCGAGCCACGCCCCCAGTGCGGCGTCGTCGTCGGGGGTCAACGCCGCGGTGTCGACGTACGCGCCTTCCCCGTCGGCGGCGGCGATGGCCAGCGCGGTGGCGTCGCCCTCGTAGGGCAGGTGCGTACCGACGACCGCCAGCCCGCAGCGGCGCCCGTCGCTGGCGTGCTCGGCCAGCCACTGTCCTACGGTGCCGGCGTCCAGTGCGCCGCCGCGCACGTCGAAACCCTCATCGACCTCGGGCTCGACGGCGGCCAGCGTGTCGAACAGGCGGTCACGCAACACCCGGAATTCCAGGTCGTCGAAGAGCCGGTGGATCTGGTCGCGGTCCCACGGCTGCAGCCGCAGCGTGTCCGGGGTCTGCGCCAGCGGCACGTCTTTCACCAGGTCGGTGAGCTCCCGGTTGCGCACCACGCTGGCCAGATGCGCGCGCAACGCGTCGCCCACCTTGCCGCGCACCGACTCGACGTTGTCGACCAACCCCTGCAGCGAGCCGTATTCGACGATCCACTTCGAGGCGGTCTTCTCCCCCACGCCGGGGATGCCGGGCAGGTTGTCGCTGGGGTCGCCGCGCAGGGCGGCGAAGTCGGGATATTGCGCGGGGGTCAGCCCGTACTTCTCGACGACGGCATCGGGGGTGAAGCGGGTGAGCTCGCTGACGCCCTTGCGCGGGTACAGCACCGTCACGTCGTCGCTGACCAACTGCAGGGAGTCGCGGTCACCGGTGACCACCAGCACGCGGTATCCCTCGTTTTCGGCCTGGGTGGCCAGCGTGGCGATGAGGTCGTCGGCTTCGAATCCCGGTTCCGCGAGCACCGTGATGCCAAGTGCGCCCAGCACTTCCTTGGTGATGTCGATCTGCCCGTGAAACTCGTCGGGCGTCGAGGATCGGTTGGCCTTGTATTCGGGGTAGCGCTCGGAACGGAAGGTCTGCCGTGACACGTCGAACGCGGCGGCGATGTGCGTCGGGGCCTCGTCGCGGAGCAGGTTGATCAGCATCGCGGTGAATCCGTACACCGCGTTGGTGGTCAGCCCGCCACGGGTCTTGAAGTTCTCGGCGGGCAGCGCGTAGAACGCGCGGAAAGCCAGTGAATTGCCGTCCAGCAGCATCAGCGTCGGCTTGGTCTGTTCCTCGCTGGCGGTGCTCACGGCTCACACTCTAGGCACCCCTCGTGACATCAAGTGAGCCGCCGCTCGGCGCCCACGTCGTACTCGGAAACCGACGCGCACACGATCAAGCCTTGCTGTTCATCACTGGGTCCGCTGCCGCGGAACGCATCGACGGCGGACCGCGACTCCCAGCGTTCGAAGATGGCGATGCGACTCGGATCGAGCAGGTCGGCGCTGATCGCGAAGTCGAGGCAGCCCGACGTTCGGCGGGCTTGACGCACGACGGCCTCGCATCCGGCCAGATATTCGGCTCGCCGCTGCGGCTCGACGACAAGGTATCCCGCGACGATCACCATGGGGCTCTCCTTCGCTCGGCTCACACCGGTATGACCGCCGGGGCCCGCCGAAGTCATCGGTGCAGCCCCGCGGCAGAACTGCAACACGTTTCAGTTTTGTGTTTGGGCTGGGTAGTCTGACCGAGTGCCAGAGGTCACCAGTACACAAGCCGCGATCGACGGCTGGTTCGCCGCCGACGACGCCGGAAATCCCCATCTGATCGGCAGCAAGTGCCCCGCGTGCGGAACATATGTTTTCCCGCCCAGGGAGAACAACTGCCCGAACCCGGGGTGCGCCAGCGACACCCTGGAGTCCGTCGCGTTGTCGACCCGCGGGACGCTGTGGAGCTACACCGAAAATCGGTATCCCCCGCCCGCGCCCTACCCCGCGGCGGACCCGTTCGAACCCTTCGCCATCGCCGCGGTCGAGCTGGCCAACGAGGGAATCATCGTGCTCGGCAAGGTCGTCGAGGGCACGCTGGCGGCGGACCTGAAGGTCGGCATGCAGATGGAACTGACCACCATGCCGCTGTTCACCGATGATGACGGCGTCGAGCGCCTCGTGCACGCCTGGAAGGTGGCCTCATGAGCACTCCCGAACCGCTGTACATTCTCGGCGCCGGAATGCACCCCTGGGGCAAATGGGGCCGTGATTTCACCGAATACGGTGTGATCGCAGCGCGGGCCGCGCTGGCGGAGGCCGGGCTGGATTGGCAACAGATCCAGCTGGTTGCCGGCGCCGACACTATCCGCAACGGCTACCCGGGCTTTATCGCGGGGTCGACGTTCGCACAGAAGCTCGGCTGGAACGGCGTGCCGGTCAGCTCGAGCTACGCCGCCTGCGCCAGCGGTTCGCAGGCGCTGCAGAGCGCCCGCGCCCACATCCTGGCCGGATTCTGCGACGTCGCGCTGGTCATCGGCGCCGACACCACTCCCAAAGGCGCGTTCGCTCCAGTCGGCGGTGAACGCAAGAACGACCCCGACTGGCAGCGGTTCCACCTGATCGGCGCGATGAACCCGGTGTACTTCGCGCTGCTGGCGCGCCGGCGGATGGACTTGTACGGGGCGACGTCGGAGGACTTCGCTCAAGTGAAGGTCAAGAACTCTCAGCACGGCCTGCAGAACCCGAACGCCCGCTACCGCAAGGAATCCTCGGTCGAGGACGTGCTGGCCAGCCCGGTGGTCTCCGACCCGCTTCGGCAGCTCGACATCTGCGCCACCTCCGACGGTGCCGCGGCGCTCATTGTCGCCAGCGCCAGGTTCGCCCGCGAACATCTCGGCTCGCTGGACGGGGTGCCCTCGGTGCGCGCGATCAGCACCGTCACCCCGCGCTACCCGCAGCACCTGCCCGAATTACCGGACATCGCAACGGATTCCACCGCTGTTGTGGCCGCGCCGGAGCGGGTGTTCAAGGATCAGATCCTTGACGCGGCCTACGCCGAGGCGGGCATCGGGCCCGAGGACCTGAGCCTGGCCGAGGTCTATGACCTATCCACCGCGCTGGAGCTCGACTGGTACGAGCACCTGGGGCTGTGCGCCAAGGGCGAGGCCGAGGCGCTGCTGCGCAGCGGTGCGACCACCATCGGCGGCAAGATCCCGGTCAACCCGTCGGGCGGACTGGCCTGTTTCGGCGAGGCCATCCCCGCCCAGGCGATCGCTCAGGTCTGCGAGTTGACGTGGCAGCTGCGTGGCCAGGCCACCGGCCGGCAGGTGGAGGACGCCACGGTGGGCGTCACCGCCAACCAGGGACTGTTCGGACACGGTTCGTCGGTGATCGTCGCGCGATAGCGACCCCTGCCCGTCTCCTCCCACTGAGTGTGCAAGCTGGGCGACCAGGGCGCACACTCGACGCCGTCAGCGCACGCTCGCTAGCGAACGGCTACTTGGACTCTTCGGCGGGGGCGTCCCCGAGGGTTTCCAGGACGACTTCGGCGACCCGTTTCATGGTGGTCCGCCGGTCCATGGCGGCACGCTGAATCCACTTGAAGGCCTCGGGCTCGGTCATGCCCTGCTTCGTCTGCAGCAGGCCCTTGGCGCGTTCGACCAGCTTGCGGGTCTCCAGCCGGTCGGACAGTGTCGCCACTTCCTTTTCTAACTCGGCGATCTCGCCGAACCGGCTGACCGCCAATTCGATGGCCGGAATTAGGTCGCTGATGGTGAATGGCTTCACCAGGTACGCCATCGCGCCGGCGTCGCGGGCCCGCTCGACCAGATCGCGCTGGCTGAACGCGGTCAGCACCACGATCGGCGCGATGCGCTTGCTGGCGATTTCCGACGCCGCGTCGATCCCGTCGCGGCGCGGCATCTTGACGTCCATGATCACCAGATCGGGCTTATGCTGCTCGGCCAGTTCGACGGCCTCCTGGCCGTCGCCGGCCTCGCCGACGATTTCGTAGCCCTCCTCTCGCAGCATCTCGGCCAGGTCCATGCGGATGAGCGCTTCGTCTTCCGCGATCAGGACCCGGCGCGGCACGGCGGCGTCGGTGTCGGTCGTGGGGCCTGTCATGACGCACATTGTGTCGTGAACCCGCGAGGCCGACGACCTCGGGGCGGGTCAGACCGGTGCCCACGCCGAATCCTCTATGGTGGGAGGCTGCCTCTAAGGTAGGAGGCCGAACTCAAGCAGAATCAAGCCCTCGTATCCCAACTGGCAGAGGAAACGGACTCAAAACCCGTCCAGTGTGGGTTCGAATCCCACCGAGGGCACCCCAAACTGGCGCCGTGCCCTCAAAGACCTGAGTCTCGTGACGCGCCAGTGATCCGACCAACTGCATCGTTCTGCCGGGTTTTACGAACCTGCGGTAAGGCAAGGTCGGCAATTGGTCAGCAAATTGTTTTAAAAGTGGCTCCGCAGGCGAATTCAAGATTGGATATTTGAGCCCTGATAACTGCGCGGAACGACCGCGCAAAACGACTAGCTCGAATGGGCGACGCAGACCTGTTCTTCTGCATGCACGACATTTACTGCCATCGGATCATTCTGGATGGAATCGGTTGCTACGCGTAGGAATGACGTGGCCCCATTACACCCCGCGCAGCTGCTCGCCAGCAGGGCGGTGAGGGTGAGGATCAACACGACAATGATTCTCTTGAAGCCAGCCATACCGCACCCCTTTGCCCTGCCGAACACGTGTGCAATAGCTCAATCAAACGCGTGTGGAATAACCCGGGTCAATACGTTCTAAACCCTTTTTTTCAAAATCTTTTTTGCCACCCACGCGGGGCAGACGGCCGACAATTACTCGGCTCGGCGGCTGGGCAGCGATCACGCGCGGCTGAACGCAACTCCCGGCGGCTTCCCGGCGCAGCGGCGTCACCTGTTAGCGTGCGGTACGCATGATAGGGAGGCTCGGTTGAATTCGGTTATTAAGAGGTTGCTATTCGGCCTGCTCGACCCGGTCGTCTTCGGCTTGATCTTGTTTGGGACGGCCGGCACTCTCAACTACTGGCAAGCATGGGTATTCCTCGCGGCGTCGTCCCTGTCGACGTGGATCCCCGGCATCTACTTGTTGCGCACCAATCCCGAAGCGCTCGAAAGGCGAACGCGGGGCGGGCCAACCGCGGAGACCCGGCCCGTGCAGAAGGTCATCATCGTCGGCTGGTATCTGTCGCTCGCGTCGGCGATTGTGCTCAGCGCCGTCGACCATCGCTTCGGCTGGTCGACGGTGCCCACCGCCATCTGCTTGGTCGGCGATGTTCTCGTAGTCGTCGGGCTGAGTGTGGTGATGCTGGTGGTCATCCAGAACAGCTACGCGGCCACGACCGTCCAAGTGGAGGCGGACCAGAAGCTGGCGTCCACCGGGCTGTACGGGCTGGTGCGCCACCCCATGTACACCGGCAACGTGATCATGATGGTCGGCATCCCCCTTGCGCTCGGCTCCTACTGGGGCCTCGCCTTCGTGATACCCGGCGTCATCGTGCTCGGTCTGCGCATCCGCGACGAAGAAGCCCTTCTCCGAAAGGAATTGGAGGGATACCGCTCGTACACACAGAAGGTTCGCTATCGCCTGGTCCCACTGATGTGGTGACAGCCGCCCGCCTTACAAGTTGCCGGCCGGCTCGCCACTTGAACTTCTCGTTGCCGGGTTCGCCTGCTGGCTGAGACGTCGAACCGACGGCGCGTCGAACAGGGTGGACACCGCGAGGTCGATACCCAGGGCCGCGTTGATCGCGGCGATCGCCCGCATCGCCGACAGCGAATCCCCGCCCAGGTCGAAAAATGAGTCGTCGACTCCGACGCGGTCTATCCCGAGCACGTGCGCGTAGATGTCGGCCAGCATCTCCTCGACCCCAGTCGTCGGAGCGCCCTCGCCGGCCTCATGACGCTCTTGCGCCGACACCGTGGCGGGCCGAATCGCCACCATCCGGTTGGCCCAGGCGCGCTCACCGTCATCGAGTGACGACAGCGGGCGCTCCGGGTCGGCGGTCATGGCGGCCAACACTCGCGTAAACCGCTCCATCAACGCTTCGACACCAGCGATGGCGAAAACGTCGGTGCGATATTGAACGCGCAGCTGCAATTCCGGGCCCGGCCCAGCCTGGATCGTGAGCGGGTAGTGGTAATAGTCGCGGTTGGTGAGCTCACCGATGGCCAGCTCGTCGGCGCCCACCGATGCCGCGGTGTCGGTCGGATAGTTCTCGTAGACGAAAACGGTGTCGAACAGCTGATCGTGACCGGCGATGCGATGGATCTCGCTAAGTGAAAGATGTTGGTGCTCAATGGTTTTAGCGTTGCCGCTGTGCAGCTCGTCGATCAGGTCGACGGCGGTGGTCGCCGGCGTGATGTGCGCCCGCACCGGCACCGTGTTGATCAACAATCCCACCATCGACTCCACGCCGGCCAGCTCAGCCGGCCGACCCGAGACCACGGCACCGAAGACGACATCGCGCTGACCGGTCAGCCACATGAGTAGCTGCGCCCACGCACCCTGCAGCACGATGTTGACCGTCGTGTGGCGCGACCGGGCCAGCTCGCTGACGGCGCGGGTGGTGGGCTCGGGCACGCGGAACGATGCGACGGTCCGCGGCCCCAGGCCCAGTCGATCGGGCGGTCCCACCAGCGTGGGAGCGTCAACGCCGGCCAACACCTCGCGCCAGGACGCGCGGGCGGCGTCAAGGTCACGATCGGCCAGCCAGGCTAGGAAGCTGCGATACGGCACCGGCGCTGGCAGCCGCTGCCCCTGGTAGCCGGCGAAGATTTCCGCCAGCAGGATCGGCGTCGACCAGCCGTCGAGTGCGATGTGGTGATTGGTCAATACGATGCGGTGCCGCTGTGGCCCGATGCGGATCAACGCGACCCGGAAAGGCGGCTCGTGGGTCAGATTGCGCACGGCCGCGCGCTCGGCCGCGCAGAACCGCCCGATCCGCTCCTCGATATCGTCGCCGTCGAATTCGACGTACCGCCAGGGCACCTCGGGATTGGCCGGGATAATCTGCACCGGCTCGTCGAAACGCTCCAGGTATCGCGCCGCCAGGTTGGGGTAGCGGCCGACGACGGCGTGTGCCGCGGCGCGCAGCCGGTGCTGATCGAGCTCGCCGGTCACGGTGATTCCGAACTGCACCGCATACGCATCATCGCCGGAGCCCCGCGCCGCTCTGGCGTGAAAGAGCAACCCCTGCTGCAGGGGCGTCAACGGCAAGACGTCGGCGATCGGGTAATCCCGCTGCAGCTCGTCGATCTGCTGTTGGGTCATCCGGGCAGGCGCGATATCCGACGGCGTCAACCCGCCACCACCAGCGCGCACGTGTGCGCAGATGCCGGCCAGCGCGTCGAACCACAACCGGGCCAGCCGGCCGACCGTGGTTTGATCCAACGCCGAGGGCGCCCAGGTCCAGTTGGCGTGCAGCTGCGGGCCGCTGTCGGTGTCGACGGTGCCGGCGTTCAGCTCGACGGTATGCGGCAACGGCATCGAAATCGCCCCTGCCGCACCGGTTGCCGACAAACCTTCCTGGCTGACCAGCCACACATCCCCGGACGCGTAGGCCGGCGGGGCGCCGAGGCGCCCGAGATAGTTGAACCCGATCGCCGGGTCGGACCCGGCCAAGTCGACATCGGCGTTCAGGTAGCGCAGCAGACCATACGTCAATCCGTCCGGATGGGCGCGGAGCTGCTCTTTGGCGTCTTTGATCACCGCCCCCAGCGCGGCCTCGCCGCCCAGGACCTGCGCCCAGGACAGCCCGCCGACTGTGAGCGCCACCGGGAATTTGGTGGTGAACCACCCCACCGTGCGGGTCAGGTCGACCTCGGCGGCCAGTTCCTCGTGGCGCCCGTGCCCCTCCACCGCGATGCCGATCGGCGCGCTGCCGGTGCCCATCATCTGCGCCCACGCCAAAGCGAACGCGATCAGCAAAATGTCTTGCACCCCAGCGTGAAACGCCGCCGGGACCTCACCGAGCAGCATCCGTGTCGTCTCGGCATCCAGCTCCAACGACAGGTGCCCGGCGCTCGCATAGGTGTCCGTCTCGGGTTGCACCGGCGGCAATATCGCTGGGGTCGTCGCCACCTGGCGCCACATCGTGGCCTGGTTCACGACTTGCGGGGCCCGCGCGTGCTCGGCCAGCAGCGAGGCCCACCGCGCGAACGATGTCCCGCCCGCCGGCAACACCACCGGTTGCCCACCGCGATGCTGCGCCCAGGCAATGTTGAGGTCCTCCAACAGGATTCGCCAGGACACTCCGTCGACGGCTAGATGGTGAATGATTAATGCCAACTGGCCCGTACCGGCGACCCACAGCGCGCTGAGCATCGTCCCGGTGGCTGGGTTCAACCTAGCGCGCGCCGCCACTAGTGCCTCGTCGGACAACGCGTCGACGGATTGCAGGCACGCGCCGGCGTCCAGCGATCCCGCCTCGGGCACGGTCAGCGACCAGTCGTCGTCGACCCGCAGCCGCAACATGGCATGGCGGTCCAGCAATGCCTGCAGCAGCACCACCACGTCGGCCCCGGTCACCCCTGCGGGCGCCTGCACGACCATCGTCTGGTTGAACTGCTCCACCGGGCCCTCGACGCCTTGCAGCCAGCGCATGATCGGGGTCGGCACCACCGCCCCGACGCCGGCATCGATCACGTCACCCGCGCCGGTGGCCACTTCGACCACAGCCGCCAGCCGGGCCACGGTCTGCTCGACGAAAATGTCGCGCGGCCGGCACCGAATTCCGGCAATGCGGGCCCGCGCCACCACCTGGATCGCCAAGATGCTGTCGCCACCCAGGTCGAAGAATGCGTCGTCGATGCCGACCCGTTCCACGCCGAGGGCTTGCGCATAGATGCCGGCCAGGATCTCCTCGACCGGGTTGCCCGGGGGACGGTACCGCTCACCATCGGAGTACTCGGGCGCGGGCAGGGCGCGGGTGTCGAGTTTCCCGTTCGGCGTCAGCGGCATCGCCTCGATCGCCACCACCGCCGCGGGCACCATATAGGCCGGCAACCGTTCGGCCAGTTCGGTGCGCAACTGAGCGGGATCGGCGATGCCGGTGACGTAGCCGACGAGGCGATTGTCACCGGGGCGGTCTTCGCGGGCGATGACGACTGCCTGCTGGACGCCATCGAGTTCGGTTAGGGCCGTTTGGATTTCGCCGAGTTCGATGCGATACCCACGAACCTTGACCTGCTCATCGGCGCGGCCCACGTATAGCAGTTGGCCATCGGCGCCCCAGCGCACCAAATCCCCGGTGCGGTACATGCGCGCCCCGGGAGCCCCGTACGGGCAGGCCACAAACCGCGACGCAGTCAACCCCGAGCGGCCGACATACCCATACGCCAGCCCCGCCCCGGCCACAAACAACTCGCCGACCACACCAGCCGGCACCGGCCGCAGCGACCCATCGAGCACAAAAAAGCCGAGGTCGGCCAACGGCAGCCCAATAGGACTGGCGTAGCTGTCGAGGTCGGTGCCGACGATCTCGCGCACCGAGGCATGCACCGTCGTCTCGGTGATGCCGTACATGTTGATCAGGCGCGGCGATCCCGGGCGATGATGCAGCCACGACCCAAGACGCGGGGGGTCGAGCGCTTCGCCGCCGAACACCACCGCCTCGAGCTCGAGCCGATCCCCTCGCCCGGGCGCCAGCCCATCGACGGCCTGCAGCGCATAAAACGCCGACGGCGTCTGGCTCAGCACGGTGACCCGCTCGGCCACCAGCAGGGCGTGCAGGTCTTCCGGCGATCGGGTCACCGACTCGGGCACCACCACCAGCCGCCCGCCGTGCAACAGCGCACCCCAGATCTCCCACACCGAGAAGTCGAACGCATGGGAGTGGCACTGCGTCCACACCCCGGGGCCCGAGAGCTCCAAGTCGGCGTCCAGTGCCTCCAGCAGCCGGCTCACATTGCGATGGGCGACGGCCACGCCTTTGGGCACCCCGGTGGTGCCCGACGTGTAAATCAGGTACGCGACGTCGTCGGGGGCCGGTGCGGGTGGTGCGATGCCGGGCTGGGTCGTGACGCGGGTGTCGTCGATATCGACGATGAGCACGTCATGGCCGTTCAGCCGCCCGGCCAACTCGGTGGTGGTGATCGCGGCGATGGGTGCGGCGTCGGTCAGCATGAACGCGATTCGCGCGTCGGGATGCGACGGGTCGATCGGCAGATAGGCCGCCCCGGCCTTGAGCACCGCAAGCATCGCCACGACGGCCTCGGCGGAGCGCGGCAGCAGCAGCGCCGCACACTCACCGGGGCCGGCACCCACACCGATCAGCAAGTGCGCCAACCGATTCGCCGCCTCATCCAACTCCCGATACGTCAGGGTGCGGCCCTCGAAGCTCACCGCCACCGATTCGGGTGCGCGCACGACTTGCGCGCCGAACAATGCTGGGATCGATGCCGGCGCGGATGGGGGCTGGGTCAGCGTCTTTCGGTTACCGATCTCGTCGAGGCGGGCGTGCTCCGCAGCATCGAGCACATCCACC
This sequence comes from Mycobacterium sp. SP-6446, assembly GCF_001954045.1. Classification (NCBI taxonomy): domain Bacteria; kingdom Bacillati; phylum Actinomycetota; class Actinomycetes; order Mycobacteriales; family Mycobacteriaceae; genus Mycobacterium; species Mycobacterium sp. SP-6446. Next base: position 50,983 of record NZ_MBEM01000081.1, read on the forward strand.
GACGACAACCGACGGGTGGGTTCGGCGGTCATTGCCTCCAGCACCCGCTGGAGGCGTTCGATCAGGGTTTGGATGGTGGGGGTGTCGAAGACGTCGGTGCGAAATTCCACCGTGCCGGCGATACCGGCGGGCTCACCGTCATCGGTCCAGCGCTCGGCCAACGACAACGACAGATCGGTTCGGGCGGTGTGAGTGTCCACCGGCAACTGGGTGACGTGTAAATCGCCCAATGCCAATCCGGTGGGCTCGCTGAGGTGTCCGGGCAGGTTCTGCCAGGCCAGCATCACCTGCACCAGCGGATGATGAGCGAGGCTTCGGGCGGGGTTGAGCCGATCGACGAGCACCTCGAACGGCACGTCCTGGTGTTCATAGGCGGCCAGGCTGCGTTGTCGCACCTGGGCCATGACCTCTGCGGCGGTGGGATCTCCGGCCAGGTCGACGCGCAACACCAAGGTGTTGACGAAGAATCCGATCAGCCCGTCGAGCGCCGGGTCACGCCGTCCCGCGATCGGGAAGCCCACGGCCACATCGTTACTGGCGCTGAGCTTGCCCAACAACACCGCCAGGGCCGCCTGCACGACCATAAAACTGGTCGCATGGTGTTCTCCGGCGAGTTCGCGCACTCGCTGCTGCAACTCGGCGGGCCACTCCAGGGACACGCTGGCGCCGCGCTGATCGGCGATCCGCGGGTAGGGCCGGTCGGTGGGCAAGGCCAGCCGCTCGGGCATCCCGGCCAAAGCCTGCTCCCAATAGGCCAGCTGCTCGGTAATCAGACTGTCACGATCGTCGAGATCACCGAATTGGTCCCGCTGCCACAGCGTGTAGTCGACATACTGCACCGGCAACGGCACCCAGTCCGGGATACGGTCCTGCTGTCGCGCCCGATACGCCTCCCCGAGATCGGTCACCAGTGGGGTGATCGACCAGCCATCGGCCGCGATATGGTGCACCACCGCCACCAACACATGATCATCCGGACCAACCCGGAAAAGCCGTGCCCGCAATGGAATCTCGCCCGCCAAATCGAAACTGTGACCCGCCCGCTCCCCC